>JANOZA010000573.1:0-9912 GCA_031429155.1 Verrucomicrobiota bacterium
GAGAAAATGGCCGCGAAGCTCCCCACCGCCAGTGGCAAGACTACGGACGAGAACAAACACATCCACGCGGCGATGCTCCACGCGCTCGACAACAACGTCGCCGCCATCATCGCGGAACTCGACAAGCTGGGTTTGAGCGAGGACACCATCTTCGTTTTCACCAGCGACAACGGCGCCATGGAGGCCGGCAGCAGCCTGCCGTTGCGCGGCCACAAGCACACCATCTACGACGGCGGCGTGCGCCTGCCCACGGTCATTCATTGGCCGAAAGGTGGACTCGTCGGCGGCAAGAAGTGGAACGGCCTGTGCGGCGCGCTCGACATGTTCCCGACTCTCATGGCGATGACCGGCTCGAAGATGCGTGACACACGCCCGCTGGATGGAAAGAATATCTGGCCCGCTCTCCGCGAAAACACCGCCAGTCCGGTGGAAAGCTACTACTGGATCTGGAAGGACGAAGACGCCATCCGCACCGCGCAGTGGAAGCTCCACCGCTTCTTCAATCGCTACGAACTTTACGACATCGCCAAGGACGAAACGGAATCGAACAACGTCGCCGATGCGAATCCCGACGTGGTGAAATCTCTCGCTGCGAAGATGGATGCGTGGGCTGATTCTCTCGGTGCCGCTCTCAGCCATCAGCCCGCGCCCGCCAAGTATGGCAAGCCCGCCGCACCTGAAGGCGAAGTGCTCGCCCTCACCGTGGCCATCACCGAAAAGGCGCAGCCCAAAGACCGGCTGGCCATTTCCGTGGCGAACTGGAACGGCACGCAATACGCCACCGACTGGATCGAGTTCGACATCGCCTTTTCACCGAACGCACCGAAGCGGCGCCCCTATTTCTCGACGCTCGAAGGCAACAACTCCAAACCCTTCGGCCCGCTCTTCAAGCCCGGCACCGGCGTGGATCAGCTGGGCCGCGACCAGAGCACCGGCCCCGGCATCGCCGATGGCAAGAGCACCTGGGAGCATCGCATCGTGGGCCTCGCCAGCACCGCGCCGGGCCCGCTCGGCAAACACGGCGTCGTCTTCACCGGCGGCACCGCGGGCACGTTCACCATCTACCTCGACAACCTCCGCATCCGCCACGCCGACGGCAGCACCACGCCGCTCTGGACCAGTGGCAAGGACACGCGCGCCGGCGCCTTCAAGGCGAACGAGCTTTTCGAAGACCTCCAAGTCCGCGCCGTCAATGTGGCGGAAGTTGGCAAGTGACCGCTTCACAGAACTCTCCCATCGAAAAAGTCGAAACCAAATGAAACACATCCTTACATTCCTCACCACCCTGCTGCTCGCGCCGCTGGCTCCGCTCCACGCCGCCGACAAGCCCAACGTCCTCTTTATCGCCGTGGACGATCTCAATCACTGGGTCAGCCACTTGGGGCGCAACCCGCAGGCGAAGACTCCCCATTTAGACCGCCTCGCCGCGATGGGCGTCACCTTTACCAACGCCCATTGCGCGGCCCCGGTGTGCAATCCCTCGCGCGCCGCGCTGCTCAGTGGCAAGCGTCCCGGCACGACGGGGATTTACGACAACGGCATCCCTTTTGAAAAATACCTCAAGCCCGAGGAATCGCTCGTCATGCGGTTCAAGGACGGCGGCTACGACACGCTCGGCATCGGCAAACTCTGGCACGGTGGGCTGGGGTGGGAGCAGCAGTGGACGACCATCCAGAAGGAATCTCACAAGAAAGGCAAGATGGTGGACCGCAGCATCGGCGGCATCGCTTTTGGCCCTATCGTGGAAGGCGGAGACGAGACCGTTTCCGACACGAGCATCGCGGACTACGGCATCGCGGAACTCGGCAAGACCCACGAGAAGCCGTTCTTCCTCACACTCGGTTTTCACAAGCCGCACATGCCTTGGAACGTCCCGCAAAAATACTACGACCTGCACCCGCTGGCGGACATCCAACTGCCGCCGACCAAGCAGGGCGACCTTTCCGATGTCCCACCCGCCGGTATCAAAATGGCCAAGCCCACGGGCGACCACGCCGACGTGCTCGCCTCGGGTCGTTGGAAAGAAGCCGTGCAGGCTTATCTCGCGAGCATCTCGTATCTCGATGGCCAAATCGGGCGCGTGCTCGCTGCGTATGACAAGTCCCCGCACAAGAAAGACACCATCATCGTCTTCTGGGGCGACCACGGCTGGCACCTCGGCGAAAAGGAGCATTGGCGAAAGTTCACGCTCTGGGAGGAAGCCACGCGGGCCCCGTTCATCTGGGTCGTCCCCGGCGTGACCAAGCCCGGCGGAGTCTGCAAAAGCCCCGTGGATTTCATGAGCGTCTATCCCACCCTCTGCGACCTCGCCACTTTGCCCAAACCCGCCTGGGTCGAAGGCGACAACATCGCGCCCCTGCTCGCCGATCCCGCCACCGCGTGGAAGGGCGTGGGTATCACCACCTTTGGCGAAAACAATCACGCCGTCCGCACCGACCGCTGGCGCTACATCCGCTATGCCGATGGCAGCGAGGAACTCTACGACCACAGCAACGACGAATACGAGTGGACCAACCTCGCCAGCCAGCCCGAGCACGCCGGGCTGAAGGCCGAACTCGCCAAACACCTCCCAAAAACCAATCTCCCCGCGCCGGAGAAAAGTGCGAAAGGGAATAAGAAAAAGCGCGCCGGTGCCGGGAAGGCTGGAGCCACGGAGGAATAGGCACCCCGGCCTCATTCCATGAACCACATCCTCGCACTCCTTGCCGTCCTCCTGCTCGCGCCGCTGCACGCCGCAGATCGGCCCAACGTCCTCCTCATCCTCGCCGATGACCTCGGCGTGGAATGCCTTTCTGCCTACGGCGGCACTTCGCACAAAACTCCGAACATTGATCGGCTCGCAAAGGAAGGCATGCGCTTCACGCGTTGCTTTTCCAATCCTCTCTGCTCGCCCTCGCGCGGCACGCTGTTGACGGGCCGCTATCCTTTCCAAAACGGGCTGAAAGTCGTCCTCCACAGCAAGCAGCAGGAAAACATTTTCCTGCATCCTTCCCAGCCCAGTTTCCCTCGTCAACTCAAGCAACACGGCTACGCCACGCAGCTCGTCGGCAAATGGCACGTGTCGCTCGAACACAAGCACAACACCATTCAGGACTTCGGTTTCGACCACTATCAGACGTGGTGTATTTTCGATGAAAAAGGCGAGAAAACCACGCGCTATTGGAACCCGTATCTGATGCGCGACGGGCGCATCATCGCCGAAGGAATCAAGCACCGCTACGGCCCCGACGTGGACTTGATGATTGCTCTGGATTTCATGCACCAGAGCGCGGTGACCCAGACGCCATTCCTCGCCTGCTACGCGACGTGCCTGCCGCATTACCCGTGGGAGCCGACGCCGGACAGCAAGGAGCAGAGCTACCGTGCCCCAAACTCCGCGCATAAAGGCGACCCGAAATTTTTCCCCGACATGCTCGCCTACCTCGACAAACAAATCGGCACCATGCTCCAGACGCTAGACGACCTCGGCCTCGCTAAAAACACCATCGTCCTCTTCCTCTCTGACAACGGCACCGATCGCGACCTCGTTCACTCGTGGGGTGACGGAAAACAAGTCGCCGGCGGCAAAGGCGCGCTGACGGATCGCGGCACCCACATCCCGCTCATCGTGCGCTGGCCGGGGCGCATCGGGGCTGGCGTTTGCGATGACCTCGTGGACCTCTCCGACATTTCCCCCACCCTCTGCGAACTCACGGGTGCCAAACCTCCCGACGCGAAACTTCACGGACGTTCCTTTGCCCCGCAGCTTTTTGGAAAACCGGGCAATCAGCGCGAGTGGATTCACATTCAAAATGCCGACGACCGCCAAGTCCGAAACCGCGACTACATGCTGAACAACAAAAACCAACTCCGGCGCGTCGTCGAGCTGTGGGAAGAGCCCGCCAAACCCAACGAAAACAAAGACCCGGAAAAGGAAGCCGCCGCCCGCAAAACGCTGCAGGCAGTGTTCGATGCGTTGGGCCGGCAAAAAGATGGGCGGTAAAAATAAATGCCTCCATCCTTTTGCCGGCTGAAACCAATGCCTTTCCCTCTCGCGTCGAGAACTCCCCCCACTAGGTCTTTGCGCACAATGAATGTGATGAAAACTTTTGCGGCTCTGATTCTCCTCTCGACCATCGTCGGCCCGGCTGTTGCGGACGATGGCAAGTATGTCCTCGACCCTGACACGCAGATCACCCTGCCCGAAGGCTTCGACGCGGAGCTTCTCTACTCCGTCCCCACTGAACAGGGCTCGTGGGTGGCGATGGCTTTCGACCCCAAGGGGCGGATCATTGTTTCGGATCAGGATAGTCAGGGCGTGTTCCGGGTCACCTTGGCCACGGACGGCGCGAAGCTCAGAGTCGAGAGCCTCAAGAATTTCCCTTATGTCCCGATCAAATGGGGGAAGCGCACGGTCGGTGGGGCGTTGGGTTTTCTCTACGCCTTCGACAGTCTGTATATGTCGTCCATGAAGGGCTTTTACCGGATTCGCGATACGGATGGCGACGATACCTACGACGAGTTCACGCTGCTCAAAGCTTTGGAAATGGGCTACGAACACTCGGCGCATTGCATCATTCCGACGGAGGACGGGAAGGGGCTGTATCTCGTTTCGGGCGACCATTCGGGGGTGCCGAAAGGGGTGCCGAGCCGGCAACCGCCGGTCTGGCAGGAGGACTCGCTGCTGCCGGCGATGCCCGACCCGCAGGGCCATGCGGTGGGCATCACGGCGCCCTGCGGCTGGATCTGTCGGATCTCGCCCGACGGCAAGGACTGGACGATGATCGCCAGTGGCCTGCGCAACTCTGTAGATATCGCCATCAACCGTGAGGGCGAGCTGTTCACTTACGACTCGGACCTTGAGTTTGACATCGGTAGTCCGTGGTATCGGCCAACGCGGGTGAACCACGTCACCTCGGCCAGCGAGTTCGGCTCGCGCGCGGGCTCGGCGAAGTGGCCGGAGTACTCTGCGGACAGCAATGGCGCGGTGATCAATATCGGACCGGGGTCGCCGACCGCTCTGAGCTTTGGCCATCACTCGAACTTCCCCGATTACTACCAGGACAAGCTGTTCTGCTGCGACTGGACTTTCGGGACTATCTACACGGTCAATATGGAAGAGAGCGGGTCGAGTTATACCGGGACCAAGAAGGAGTTTCTCAACGGCACCCCGCTGAACATTTCCGCGATGCGATTTGGACCGGACGGGCATATGTATTTCCTGGTCGGCGGTCGCAACACTGCCTCGAAGCTCTACCGCGTGCGCTACACTGGGGCGAGTCGCGAAGGGATAAAGAAGCGCCTGGTGGCCAATCAGCCGCTCAGAGACTTGCGTCACTCGCTGGAGGCATTCCACGGCAGCCGCAGCGGCGGGGCGGCGGCTATCGAAAAGGCGTGGCCTTATTTGTCTCATGCCGATCGGGATATCCGCTATGCCGCGCGTCTGGTTATCGAAAATCAGGACATCGCGCTTTGGCAGGAAAAAGTTTTCTCTGAAACGAACCCGCGCGCCGTCATCTACGCGGCCATCGCGCTTTGCCGTCACGGCGAGAAACCGCTGTCGAGCCGGGTGCTGGAAAAGCTCAACGGCGTTCCATTTGAGAGTCTGGAGAACGACGACCGGCTGGCGTTGCTGCGGGCGTATTCACTGTGCGCGCTGCGGCTGAACGCGGCGTCGGCAACGGAAGTCGCTGCGGTCGTCGCCAAGCTGAACCCTTTTTACCCCGCCAGGGATGAGACGCTGAACACCGAACTCTGCCGACTACTGAGCTATCTCGACTCGCCGGATGTGGTGAGCAAGACGATCTCCTTGATGAAAGTCACGCAGACCAAAGCCGTGGCCTACGACACTGCGATGCTCGCGCGGCACGAGTATGGCGAGGCCATCCTCAAAACGATGACCAACACGCCTAACACTCAGAACATCCACTACGCCTACTCGATTCGGCGCGTGCAGTCCGGCTGGACACTGGAGGATCGGAAGTTCTACTTTTCGTGGTTGAACGACAGTCTGGAGAAGAGCGGTGGCAAGAGTTTCGCGGGCTACATCCGCGCGATCCGACAAGACGCCATCGAGCACCTCTCCTCAAAAGACGCGGCGGCCGTATCGTGGTTGCTTGGCGATGTCGCGGCGGTGGACCTCAGCAAGCTGCCGTTGCCTAAAGGGCCTCCGGGCGGATGGACGACGGAGACGGTGCTGGAGCTGTTCAAGACCGACCTCGCCGACCGGGACTACGAGAACGGCAAGAAGATGTTTTCCGCCGGCAAATGCGTGGCCTGCCATCGCTTCGAAGGAGCCGGTGGCTACTCCGGCCCCGACCTGGGCTCGCTCGCGAAGCGCTACTCGATCAAGGACATCCTCGTTGCCATCTCCGAGCCCAGCCAGTCCATCTCCGAGCAGTACCAAGCCAGCACGGTCACGCTAAAAGAAGGCGGGATGCTCTACGGACGAGTCATTTACCGCAACGACAAGGAAATCGCCCTCGCCGCGAATCCCTTCGATTTCAGCATTCTCACCAGGACCGCAATGGGTGACGTCGCGAGCGTCGAGCCCTCGCAGGTATCCATGATGCCGCTAGCGACGCTCGCCCTGATGAACAAGGATGAGTTGTCCGACTTGATCGCCTACCTCATCTCAGGCGGCGACCCGCGCCACAAGGTCTTCAAGCCGAAGTGAGACCTGTTGCTGGCTTCTCTGGCCGCGCTCCACGCCACAAATGAAGCGCCAACGCTTCAGCCCTAAGGACGCGCCGCAGGCGCATCAAAACCAGATGGGGCGACGCTCCTGCGGAGTCCACTTCAAGAATGCCGGGGTCTCAGCGCCGGGAGGCGCGGCGCTTCCTGACGGCGAAATCGTGTTCGACATCCAGCGCAGAGGCGGTAATTTTCGACCATGCCCTCAGTCCTCACCATCGAAGTCCCGGACGCGCTCGCCGACGCATGGAGGAAGCTCCCGCCGGAGCGCCGCTCCTCCGTGGTGGACTACGCCAGCTTTCTCGCCGCACAGGAGGAATCCGACCGGCTGCATGAAGTGGATGAAACCGTGGAGGCGGAGTGGGACGAACTGCTCAACGACCCGCAGCGCACGGCCAACTTCGCCCGCTGGGCTGCGGATCCGGCACGCGGCGAGACGCAGCCTTTCGATCCCGCGCGCCTGTGATCTCGCTCGGCAAAGCGGAGTTCTGGCGGCTCTACCAGGGACTCCCGCAGGATGTCAGGGCGCAGGCGCGGCAAGCGTACGACCTGTTCATGGCGAATCCGGATCACCCCAGCCTGCGCTTCAAAAAACTCCAAGGCCCCGGCAATTTCTGGTCGGTGCGCTTTGGCGGCGAATACCGTGCGGTCTGTGAGCGGGAGGGTGATCGCGTTGTTTGGCATTGGATTGGGACGCGGCAGGCGTTTGGGAAATTGTTCTGACAACGCCAGCGAAAGCCCCGGCCGCAGGCGCATCAAAACCAGGTGGGGCGACGCTCCTGCGGAGTCCACTTCAAGAATGCCGGCATCTCAGCGCCGGGCGGCGCGGAGCAAATCTCCACTCCGCGCCCTCTCCGCCCACGGATATCAGGGATCGGAAGGACCCTTTGCCTTCGGCTGTCTCCACTTCGTTCCGGTTCCACACCCGTTGTATGCTCCGCGCAGTGCTCCACGCCGCATCCTCCATTATTGGTGTGGCCTGTTGCTCCGGTTTTAACGGCCCAGGGTTAGATTAAAATCTGGACCGGCGCGAGAATTCCCAATTCCCCGACACTTGGCAATATAAATTTTGCCCGTTGTCCCGGATTCCTCCTGGCCCCGTTTTATGTGCAGTTTGCAAGAAACTGGCCGTGGGCAAATCTCCCCAGCCCACGGGCTCGCGCCACCAACCCACGGGTCCACGCCGCCAGACCGCGGGTTCAGGCCTCAACCCACGGGTCCACGCCGCCAACCCACGGGTCCACGCCGCCAACCCACGGGCTGGCGGAAATTGCCCACGGGTCCACGCCGCCAACCCACGGTCTCGCGGCGCCAGCCCACGGTCTCACGGCGCCAGCCCACGGTCTCACGGCGTCAGCCAGCGGTGCAATCTCCTCAACCTCAAGAACATCCGTGAAATTTCGCCGCTTTTTAACTTTTCTCCCTCCCCCGGCGCATGGGGACAGACATCCTGGCTCTAAGACCTCCGACCTCCCCCCCTCAAAGATCATCCAGCGGACTCGTAATCTCTCCCCGCATCGCCCGCGCCGTTTCTGTGTAAACCTGCGTCGTCCGCACATCCGCATGGCCCATCAGCGTCTGCAGGCTCCGGATGTCCACCCCTCGCAGGATCAGGTGCGTGGCGAACGAATGCCGCAGCACGTGCGCCGTCACCCGCTTCCCGATCTGCGCCAGCTCCGTCGCCCGCGCCAGCTCCCGGCTGATGCCTATTTCGTGTATATGATGCCTCCGCCGCACCCCGCTGCGCGGATCCAACGATTCCCCCACCGCCGGAAATAACCAAAACCACGGCCACGTCTCCCCCGCGTGCGGCTGCTCTTGTTCTGTGATCTGCACTCTGTGCTCTGTGCTTTGCTCTGTCCCCTTCATCGCCCCCGGCAGGAACACGCCCGGCTTTCCCTCCCGCCGGTCTGCCTCGTAGAGCTGCCGCAGGCGCGCCAGGTGCTCCGTGAGCGCCGGCACCAGAGACTTCGGCAGCGTCATCACCCGGTCCTTGTCCCCCTTGCCCCCTCTTACCTCCAGCTTCCCGCCCCCCACATCCACATCCTTCACCCGCAGCGCCAACCCCTCCGCCACCCTCAGCCCGCACCCATATAATAACCGGCACACCATGCCCGCATCCCCCTTCACCGCCCGCATCAGCCGCCCCGCCTCCTCGCTCGTCAACACCACCGGCATCCGCCGCGCACTCTTCGCCCGCTGCGCATTGATCCCCTCCACCTCCACCTTCAGCACCTCCTTATAGAGGAAGATCAGCGCATTCAGCGCCTGGTTCTGCGTCACCGCCACCACCCCCCGTTCCACCGCCAGCCACGTCAGAAACCCCTCCACCTCCGCCGCCCCCATCTCCCCCGGATGCCGCTTCCCCGCCCACAGCACATACCGCCGGTACCAACCCACGTACGTCTCCTCCGTCTTCAACGAATAGTGCTTCACCCGGATCGCCCGGCGCAGTTGTTCCTCCAGTTTCATGGGGTTGGGGGTAATAGTTTCAGCCGATTCATTTCCCAAATACGCGCACGTGGCAACAATTTTGTTGACTATCTCCAGCATTTGCACCAAAAGCAACCCGCCCCGCCCGCCAAACCCGTAGATCACCAACAAATCTGTCGCCTATATGGATGAGCACAAACACACGGATCTGTTTCACATCAACTAGTTCGCCCAAACCCGTGAACGCGCCACTACCAACGAAGCCTGATGCCAGACTCCTTGAGGGGATTTTTCCGCCTCACCGAATTCCTAAATCTGAGATCGGCGGAATCGCTCCCGAACTCGGTGATTACATGGCAGACTTCGGTGACCGAGCGTGGACAGAGGTGGAGAATAGCACTTTTCAGACGCACACTGATGTCTACTGTCTGATGGATGCAGAGACGCTCATTCATTACATCGCTGGGTTCATGCGATCCGCTCTATCTGCCGATTACTCAGATGGTGGTGAGTTTTTTGTTTATTTCGCAGGATCAGATCGCTTCGCTGCGTTCTGCGGACTCCTCACTATTCGCCAGCGCAGATACGTCATCCAGTTCATCGATTTCTACATTCAGTCGGACTACTACTCGGATGACGAACGGGTTCCATACGCAGCCAACAGAGAGCAGATTCTGCGCACTCTTGAGGCGAAGGCGCAACTATGACCAATATCGCAACCAACCAAGGGCGAATGACCATGGTTAGCATTGGGCGGAGCCCCAATGCTAACCGTTGTTGAACGATTCGCGGTCGGGCTTGGGGCAG
>JANOZA010000574.1:0-6164 GCA_031429155.1 Verrucomicrobiota bacterium
GGAAGGCTCTACGCTCACGTGGAATATTACAGTGCAGCCCGCATTCGGCATTCTCAGTGGTTCCGGCGCGGCACGAACTTACTCGCCAAACCTGGCATGGAGAGGCACAGATCAATTTGCGTTTACTGTTTCGGATGGCACAGCCACTTCCCCGGAGACCACTGCGTTGATCACGGTCGCCAGCAGCGGCGCGTGGCAACTCGTTGCACGCGCCGGACACTCTGCACCCGGAACCGGCGGGGCGACATTCTCCATTTTTCAGCCTGACTTCGTCAGTGATGCTGCGGGCCGTGCGTCCTTCCGGGGTACGGCTGGCGCCATCACCGGCATATGGACGGAGGGAGCAAGCGGCCTGGAAGCGGTCGTCACTCAGGCCGCCGCGGCACCGGGAGTCGCCAGTGCAGTATTCGATGCCCTTACCACAGGTCCTTGGGCGGCGGGTGATGGCGAGTTGTTGGTGTTTGGCAAACTGCTCCCCGGCACGGGCGGTGTTACCAATTCCAACGACCTCGGCTATTGGCGGCGTGGCGGCGGAGTAACCTCGTTGATCGCTCGTGAAGACGGAGTTGTACCGGGCATGGCGGCTGCGGCCAGATTCAGCGTCCTTTCCTCCGTCGCCACTTTCGAGGCTGGTGGCAACTATGCCTACGCCGCGACTATGAAGACAAATTCCAGTCTCGGCATCACATCTGCCAATGATACCGGGGTGTGGGGCACGTTCGGGGCGCCGCCGCGGCTACTCGTCCGCGAAAGCAATGTCGCGCCCGGTTCGACGGATGGCGGGCTCTTTGACACCCTGACAACCGCCGGTTTCGTGTCCAATGGCGCCGGACAACTTGGCTTCGCCACTGCGCTGAAAGTCGCTGGAACCATTGCCACAGCCAATCGTTACGGACTGTGGATGTGGGATCCGGCACAGTTCGGACTAGTGGCTCGCGGGGCCAATGCCGCACCTGGCACTCCCGCGGGAGCCGTTTTCGCACAGCCTCTGAATCCAGCATTCGGTGATGGCGCCATGACTTTCCGGTCCACTCTTACAGCCGGCGCTGGCGGCGTCACTACCTCGAACGACACTGGCATCTGGATTCTTGAGGGAGATTTGGTCAGTCTGCTGGCCCGGGAGGGCTTCCAGGCACCTGGGGTCCCCGCCGGCGGGGTTTTTAATGGGTTCACCGAAGGCGCGTCAATGAATAGCGGCAACGAGTTCGCTTTTCGCACTGCACTCCGCAGTGGCAGTGGCGTCACGTCTGCCAACAACGCCGGCTTGTGGGTCCGTTCGCGCTTTACTGCTAATGTGCTCTCACTTGTCGCCAGAAAGGGAGCCGCTGCGCCTGGTGCCGCAGCGGCCACCTTCGCCAGCTTCGACTATCCTTTTGTCGCGGACGATGGAGGCGAGGTCTTCACGGCCGCGCTCACGGTGAGCACCGCCACCGGCGTCACGGCTTCCAATGACCGCGGACTCTGGGTCCGTGCCGCGACTGGCTCCCTTGCTCTTGGTTTGCGTGAAGGCACATCATTCACCCTCGCCCCTGGCGACGTGCGCACCGTCGCCAATATTACGCTTCCCGCCACGCGCAGTTCAGGGCGCAGTCCGCTGAGCGAAGATAGCCGGCTCCTGGTTCTCCTTAGCTTCACTGACGGCTCAACGGCACTGTATCACTACACATTGCCGTGAAGCGATGGGCTCCTGGATACGAGATGTGATTTGCGGAGTGCCGAATGAGTCATCTGCTGCTGTGGTGGAAAATGAGCAGTCAACCTCTCGAAGCATGATGCCACGACCCTTTCGGTTACAAAAAACCGCGGAGAGCAGTGCTCCCCGCGGTTTTGAAACGGTGCGGATCAGTTCTTTTTCGCGCAGCACGGTTTCGTGCAGCCTGGAGGACATGCGGGTTTGGTTGCGCAGCACGCCTTGGCCGCTCCAGGTGCGCCTCCGGCGCAGCAAGTGGCGGGTTTGGTTGCGCAGTTGCTGAGTGTAAAGGCCGCAGCGGCGATGGAAGCGAGGGTGAGGATGCGTTTCATTTTGGTTGGTTTGAGGTGCAGTTGTTTGATCTCCTGTGTGGAGTCGGTCATAAGAGGGCAGAGAGTCGGGAATATTCCAAACATTTTTCGCGGTTCCTGGTTTCCGCGCAGGCGGATTCGACAAAAGCGCCTCGCTCCACTATCGGGGTACACATGATACCCCCATCCATCCTTCGTTGCCTTCTCCTTTCGTTCGCACTTTTGGCTTTTAGCCGCAATGCCGTCGCTCAGGAGTCCACTAAAGCACCGTCCGATGCTGCGCCGACTGATCCTTTTGCCAAATGGGAGAAGGAGGTCAGTGCGATGGAGGCCGCCGACGCCAAATCCCCTCCGCCTAAGGGAGAAGTTCTGTTCATTGGCTCTTCCACGATCCGGATGTGGAAATCACTGACGCAGGACTATCCTGAGCATAAGGTCATAAATCGCGGCTTTGGCGGATCGCAAATTGTTGATGCCACGCACTTCGCCTCGCGCCTAGTATTTCCTCACGTGCCCCGGGTCATCTTTTTCCGATCCGGCGGAAATGATATCAATGCAGGAAAGAGCCCGGAACAGGTCTTTGCCGACTACAAGGACTTCGTCTCCGCGATACATGCCAAACTTCCGCAGACGGAAATCATTTATATCGGACTCGCCCCCACAATTGCCCGCATCACCCAAGTGGAAAAAGGAAATGTCCTCAATGGTTTGATTCGCGACTGGTCAGCGAAGAATCCAAAGTTGAAGTATGTGGATTGCGCCAATCTCTCGGTCGGCAGCGACGGCCAGCCCCGGGCAGATTTGTTTCTGCCCGACAAACTACACTTCAATGACGCTGGCTATAAACTGCTCGCTGAACGCGTCCGGCCATTCCTTCCTGCGCCGGCAAAAAAGCCCGAACCGTCCGCACCCCAGGGGAAGTGATCCCGGGGACTGTTGCTCCAAAGGATTCCCCCCGGCTTGCCATCTTTCGCCGGGTCTGCCCGGAGGGGAGACCGGATCACGGCATCCAGGTCATCAGCAGGCGGAGGTAGCGGCGCTGGCCGGCGGGGATGGTGGCGGTGTCTTTGACGACAATGGGCACGAAGCCGCCGCCGGCCGCACCGGCTGTGACGGTGGCGGTGCCGGTCCAGGCGGTGGCGGGGGATTTGGTGGCGATGGTGGTCCAGCCGGCTCCGGCCAGGGTGGTGCTGACCTGGACGGCGTAGGTGACTTCGTTTTGGCCGTGGCCTCCAGGCCGGGCGGCGTTTTCGGGGAGGGCAAAGGAGATTTGCAGGCGGTTGTCGGCACTGGTGCCGGCGGTGGGGGCGCGGCTGGCACCGTTCTGGCCGCTGGCGCTTTGAGGATTGATGCCGAGGCCGTATTCGGCGAGCGACTGGAGGCCATCGTTGTCCGCATCAAGGCCGTCGGCGGTGGCGTAGAAGCTGAGCCACTGGGTGTAGGTCGTCGGCGTGCTGATGGTGATGCCGTCGGGTGAGCCGCCGTTTTCGGTGCTCTCGTTCCATGACAGGCTGTCGCCGAAGTCATCGCGCTGCGTGGTGGTGCTGCGCAGGGCGAGCGACTTGCCGAGGCCGTCGGTATTAGGATACCAGGCGTCGTTGTAGGAGAAGCAGAGGACGTTCTGATCGAACGACGCGGCGAGTCGGATGGCGAGGGTTTCGCCGCCGTTGTCGAGCTGGCCGGTATAGGCACCGCCGACGTTGGGCGTGGCTCCGTAACGGCCCTGGAAGCTGGCAAGATCCTTGACGAGGATGATGTTTTGCCCGGGATTAAGCGTGACATTGCCGAAAGTGAAGGCGATGCCCTGGTCGAAACTCACGCCGTTGAGATTCAGCGCGGTGGCGCCCGTGTTGCGGAGTTCGAGCCAGTCGAAATTGCTGCCGCCCTGAGCGTTGTACATGATCTCGGTGATGCGGAGGCTGCGGTAAATGTTGAGCGCATTGAGGTAGGCGGGATCGGTGGTGAGCATGGCGAATCCGCGGGTGGCGAGTTCGGCGAAGGCGGTGCCGCCGTTGGCGAGGCGCGTCTGGGAGAAGTCGTCGGTCTGCGGGTAGAGGAGGATTTCGTCGAGTACCGTGATGCCGTCTGCAGAGAGGAGAGCGATGCCTTCCTGCTGGGCATCGAGGCCGAAGCTGAGGTGATTGCCCGCGGGCGGATCCGTGCCGTCGGCGAGGAACACCGCGTAGGCATTCGGCCCGATGAAGCTGTATGGCGGCAGCGTGCTGCCTGAGGTGCCGGCGCGGTTGTCGCTGAGGCGCAGGCCGCTGATGTCCACTGGCAGTGTGGCGGAGTTGAAGAGTTCCACCCAGTCGCCTTTGTAGGAAACCACGGGCGAGGCGAAGACCTCTGTGATGCGCAGGCCAGTGGTGGCGGTGCTGACGCCGGTGCCCGCATTCACTGCGGCGGAGGTCGGCGTATTGAGCGCCCATGTGCCGGCGAGCCCGAGCCGGCCGAGGGTATAGCCGAGCGGCTGCGTGCCGAAGGCGATGCTGTCCTTGAGCACGAGCGAGGGATCGAGCAGGAAGAGGGCATCTCCGTCTTTGTCCAGATTCACACCATTCGTGGTCGTGTTGAGGACAGCGTAACCGCCGGAAGGAATCAGCGTTGCGGGGAGGACGCTGCCGCCGGCACCGGTAGCTGTTTCCGCCAGGATCCAGCCGCCGACGTCCACAGAAGACGCCCCGGCGTTGTAGAGCTCGACCCAGTCGTTGTCGCTCGCCGTGTTGGCTGCGACTTCGTTGAGGCGGATGAGTTGCAGCGCGGTGTTCACGGTCCACGCAGCGGTGGATGGGGCGAACTGGGGAAGGCCCTCAACCGTTTTCGCCGGGTCAGCATCCTGCCAGTTGCCGGCCATGTCCTGACCGAGCACTTCCACCGTATGCAGGCCGTTGGCGAGGCCGCTGAGAGTGATCGTTCCCTGACGCACAATGGTGGCGGTGCGTGACATCACGCCGCCGTCACCGATTTGGATGGAAGCGCTCCACGGGCCGCTATCCAGCCGCCACTTGTAGGCTACCATGCCGGGTCCGCCGACGGTCAGCGTGGCTCCCGTGCTGGGGGTCTGTGAGGGCGGAGCGCCGAGGACGTAGATCCATTCGCCAATCGTCGCGCCGAAGTCCAGGCCGCCTGCCGCTTTGCCTTTGGCCGGAGAATTCGGAAGCAGGCTGAAATCCTTGTTCGCCTTGTCGGTGATGAGCGGATTGCCCTGCACATTTCCGAAGCCCCACGCCGGAGCGAAGAGTCCTCCAGCGTGGTTTGCGCCGATGCTGGTGTCGAGGATGCGGTCATCAATGAAGTTATTTTCAACGCGCAGAACACTCGTCTTGGCTCCAGTCGTCGTCTGGTCGGGCCATGAGAAGATGCGCGGATAGCCGCCGATGGGATCGGGGCTGACGGTGTCATCTAGGGCCACAGAGTTTCCGTAGAAGATGTTGTAGCCGACGTAGGCACCGTCGCCCGCGGCATTGCCGTCGTTGGGCACGTAGAGGTTCACCGCGGCGCAGCGCACGTCCTGAGTGACGGTGTGATTGTATTGCCAGTCCTGGTGGAAATCGAGACAGGTGTTGTGCTCAAAGATCGTGGCCGTGTTGATCTTGCAGTTGATGGCGTGGTCGAGGTCGATGAACACATTGCGCGCGACGACGATGGTGGTGCCGCTGCCTTTGTCGCCGGAGGAGATGGCATTCGAGTAGCCGGTGTCCACGGTCCACTGGTCTTTGCTGCCGGTGTAGAACTTGTTGTTGGCGATGAAGGCGTCGCCACCGAGGTCAATGTGCTCGTCGCCGCTGACGCCGTGGAAGGTGTTGTAGCGGCAGTCGAGCATGAACTGGCCGTTCGTCTGAAAGCCGGTGCCGGGATCGGTGGCGGACCAGCGGCCGCTGTCAGCATCGAAGACATCCTGGTGCCCGCGATTGCCGTGGAAGTCATTGTAATAGACGCGCCAGTGGCCATTGAGCGGCAGGCCGTTGGGGAAGTTCACGGCATTGCCTCCGAGGACTTCCGCATCAGTGACGGGATACTCGATCTTGAGCGGCTCCATGCGGTTGTCCGCGGCGGCGAGGAAGCCGGTGGTGGGGATCTCATCCACACTGAACATGTCGGGGAAGTTGCAGTGGGTGACGGTGATCTTGCAGTTCCGTCCATAACACATGCGCAGGTGCGTG
>JANOZA010000575.1:0-1602 GCA_031429155.1 Verrucomicrobiota bacterium
CCCGCTGATGTGATCCACTTCCGGCCGCTCCATCTGGTCCACGAACTGCCGCGCGTAAGTGGACATGCTGTCGAGAAAACGGCGCTGGCCTTCCGCAAAGACGATGTCGAACGCGAGCGTGCTCTTCCCGCTGCCGGAGAGACCGGTGACTACGACGAATTTGCCGCGGGGGATTTCGACGGAGAGGTTCTTGAGGTTGTGTTCGCGGGCGCCGCGGATGGAGATGCTGCGGGAGTGATCAGTGATCAGTAATCGGTAATCAGTGGAAATCTCAGCGACGCGCCCGCCCACCGATGACTGATGACTGATGACTGATAACTTCTCACTGAGAAACAGACCGGTGTGCGAACCCGCCACCCGCGCCACCTCCTCCGGCGTCCCCTGCGCCACGACCATGCCACCGGCATCCCCCGCCTCCGGTCCGAGATCCACGATCCAGTCGGCGCACTTTATGACCTCCATGTTGTGCTCGATGACGAGTAGCGAGTGGCCTTTATCCACCAGCCGCTGGAAGAGCACGAGCAGCAGCGCGATGTCATCGAAGTGCAGACCGGTGGTCGGCTCATCCAGAATGAACAGCGTGTGGCCGGTGCCGCCTTCGAGCATGTGGCCGACGAGTTTGAGGCGCTGGCTCTCGCCGCCGCTGAGGGTGTTGAGCGGCTGGCCGAGTCGGAGATAGCCGAGGCCGACATCGGCGAGGATTTGGAGAGAGGAGGCGGCTTTGGCGGCGGGCGACGCCGCTCGACTTTCCACTGTCGAGGGGGGTCCCGGCGCGGACTCGACTTTGGAAAGTCGAGCTACGTTTGCGGAATTCAGAAACCCCAGCGCCTCGCTGATCGTCATCTCCAGCACCTGGTGGATGCTCTTTCCATTCCACAGAATCCGCAGCGCCTCCGGGCGAAATCTGCGGCCTTCGCATTCCGGGCACTTCACGTAGAGGTCGCTGAGAAACTGCATTTCCACCTTCTCATAGCCCGCGCCCTGACAGCGACCGCATCTCCCGATGCCGGAGTTGAAGGAGAAGTATCCCGCGCCGAGTTGCTGCGCCGCGGCGTCCGGCGTCTCGGCGAAAAGCTGGCGGATGAAATCATACGCGCCGACATACACGGCAGGCGTGCTGCGCGGCGTCCGGCTGGGCGGCGACTGATCCACCATCACCACCTGCGCGAGCTTTTCTGCGCCGAGCACGTCCTTGCAGCGGCCGGGCTCGTTCTCCGTGATGTCGCCCTTTTTGCGCACGAGGTTCTCATACAAAACATCGTGAACGAGCGTGCTCTTGCCGCTGCCGCTGACGCCGGTGACGCAGCAGAAGACGCCGAGAGGGATGCTCACGTCGAGCTTCTTCAGGTTGTTCTGCGTGGCGCGGACGACGCGAATCTCATGGCCCTTCTTCAACGCGCGGCGCTTCTTTGGCACGGCGATTTCCTTTCTGCCGAGAAGATAGTCAGCCGTGAGAGAACGCTCCGCCTTGTGCAGTTCATCCAGCGGGCCGTGGAAGACGAGTTCGCCGCCGAGTTCGCCGCGGCCCGGGCCGATCTCGATCAGGTTGTCCGCGGCGAGCATGACGCTCTCCTCGTGCTCCACGACGAGCAGCGTGTTGCC
>JANOZA010000576.1:0-14837 GCA_031429155.1 Verrucomicrobiota bacterium
ATACGGCGACTGGGTCCGCGTCGTGCAGATCGGCGGCAAGCCGACCGGCCTCGACGGCTACAGCATGGAACTCTGCGGCGGCACCCACATCCGCGGCACGGGCGAGATCGGACTCTTCCGCATCGCCAGCGAAGCCGCCACCGGCGCGGGCATTCGCCGCATCGAAGCCGTCGCCGGCCTCACCGCTTACGAGCAGGCCATCGCTGACGCCACGCGTCTCAAGCACCTCGCCGCCAAACTGGGCAGCCCGCTGCCGGACCTTGAGAAGAAACTTGAGATGCTCGTCGAGCACGCCAAGTCACTGGAGAAGACCCTCAAGTCCGCCCAGCAGCGCGAAGCGTCAGGCCGCGCGAAGGAACTCCTCGCCACCGCCGCCAACAACGCCCTCATCGCCAACCTCGGCGACGTGGACGCCGACTACGGCATGGCCGTGAGCGACGCGCTTAAGGGCCTATTCAAAGGCGTCGTCGTTCTCGGCACCAGCGGCGGCGGCAACGTCGCCCTCATCGCCACCGTCTCGCCCGACTTCCAATCCAAAGTCCAGGCCGGCAAGATCATCAGCGCCATCGCCCCCATCGTCGGCGGCAAAGGCGGCGGCAAACCCGACTTCGCCCGCGGCGGCGGCAAGGACGTCGCCAAACTCGACGCCGCCCTCGCCGAAGCGGCGAAGCTGGCGTCTTCGTAACCGCGGCCCCCATGAGCCTTCTGCCGGACGACATGGAGGCGCGTTTTGATGCGTGGCTCGCCCGCATTCCGCGCCGGCAGCGGTATCGCGTATTGGTGCTTTTGCCCATGACCGGGATAGTCTTCGCAGGGTTTCTTGTCCAAATCACGGGGAACCAATATAGCTTCTTGGCTGGTGCGGTGCTCGCTGTTCTGATCTGCTGGGCAACTTCGTCCCGGCGCGAAAAGCTGGTGAAGTGCACAGGGTGCAGCAAACCCCTCAATGTCCTGCAGGGAGGATGGGTTGCTCCATGGTTGGCGGAGCAATGCCGGCATTGTGGACGGAAGACTGAAGAATAGTTCTACCGCTGCGAGGCCTCAAAAAGCAAACCGCCGGCTGCAGGGGACCTGACAGCCGGCGGCGTGGTTTCTTCTGTTGCCTGAAAAATGAATCAGCGCCCCGGCGGCGTGGCGAATCCGCCGCCAGCGGGTGTGGCGACGAAGGGATCGGCGCGCAGGCGGCGGTAGCTGTCAGTGCCCGCATAGGGCCGCGGCGTGGTGCCGCGTTCGGCGAAGACCGCCGCGCCGATGACCCCGACGTTCCGCGTTTCGCCGGTCTTCTGGTTCGCGTAGCCGTCCGCTACGCTGCCAAACTTGAAGGCTGCGACTTCGTTCACACTCGTGCGCCAGCCTTTGATTTCGCGGCGCTCACCGGGATCGAGCACGTAACCGCGACGCGAGTAGCTGCCCGCCTGACCTGTGAGCACATCCAGTCCGTCCACAGTAGTGACGAACTCCAGCCGGTGATTGCTCAGGTTTTCCACCTCCACCGAGTAACGCTGGCCGTCTTCGCCGATGCAGATGAGATTCTGACCGGACTGGTAGGCCGAGAGCGCTGCCCCACGGTGATTGCGCAGACCGACGCGGAAGATGCCGCCGGCGTAGTCGCGGAAGGAATTGCTGTAGCTCCAGTCGCTCCCGGCCATCGCCTGAGCACCAGCGGTGTTATTATAGTAAAGCTTGGCCACACCGGCGGGCTTTCCTGGCTCACGCTCGAAAATGGTGGTGCCGACTTTGTCGTCCATCTTGTTGCCCCATCCAGTGGAAAGCCCGGTCCGCTCCTGCGGTGTCGCGCAGGCGGCCATCGGCGGGGCATCCAGGCTGCGCGCCTCGCGCCGCTTGGCCGTACCGTCCTGGCCCCAGGGTGCGTTGCCGGGTTTACTCATGTAGGCGTCGGAACCGGTGCCCGGCGCGGCACAGTTGCTGAGAGTCAGGGCAGCGAGGGAGACGGCGAAAAGGGAGAGCAGTCGGCGGATCATAGTGTTTGGGTGGAATGGATTGGCTGCTAATTTTTCAGCAGCAATTCTCCCCCGTCAACTTTTTTCCTGCTAATTTTTTTAGCAGTAACACCGTCGCGGGAGTTGACGGGGGGCAGTTGTTGCTTAAAACTTAGCACCAGCCCACACTATGACTCCCGCCACCGAAAATCAAAACCTCTCCCGCCGCGAGCGCCAGATCATGGACGCGGTGTATCGTCTCGGTCAGGCCTCGGCGCAGGAAATACAGGAGAACATTCCCGCCCCGCCCAGCTATTCGGCCGTCCGCGCGCTGCTGGCGATCCTCGTGGATAAGGGCACGCTCAAGCACGAGCGGGACGGACGAAAGTACATATACAAGCCAACTGTCAGCCCCGACCGCGCCAAGCGCAGCGCCCTCAAGCGCCTGCTCACGACATTCTACGACAACTCCGCAGAGAAACTCGTCGCCGCTCTCCTCGATCCTGAAGACCTCAGGCTCGGTGATCGTGAGATAGAGCGGATTCGAGCCCTCGTAAATGCTCCGGACGCGGAAGGGGAGAAGTAATCAGTGGCCAGTAATCAGTAATCAGATTTTCGCCTGCCCCCCTCGTCAATCAATCTTTCCCCAATGAACTGGCATCTCTTCTTTCTCGACCTCGCGATTCGCGGGATCCTCATCTCGTCGGTCGCGGCATTCGCAGTGTGGAAACTGCGCGGGCGGAAGCGCACGGTGGCCGCAGCGTTCGCGCTGTGTGCGCTGCTTCTGTTGCCCGCCACGCAAATGCTTCCGCGCTGGGGCATTACGCTGCCGGACGCAGCCACGGCCCTTGAGAGCGTGACGGCGGTTTCGGCTTCATGGGCGGTGCCCATCACGATCTGGAGCATCGGCTTTCTGCTCATCGCTGCGCGCCTCCTGCCCGGCTGGATGCGCCTGCTCCAGTGGCGGAGAATGTCCACCCGGGCCACAAACATGCGCCTGCTCGCCGAGACGAAGGAAGCGGCGCTGACGCTAGGACTGCACCCGATCCCCGAGGTCAGGCTCGCCAATTTTCGGGTCATGCCCGCAGCGTGCGGCGTCTGGCATGGTACGGTTTTTCTGCCGGCGGACGCGCTGAAATGGACCACCGAGCAACTCCGCATGGTGCTGCTGCACGAACTCGCACACCTGAAGCGCCGCGATCCGGGGATGCAGACGCTCGGCCACCTCGCCTGCGCGCTGCACTGGTTCAATCCCCTTGTCTGGATGCTCCACCGCACCTGGCTGCGTGAGCGGGAAATGGCCACCGACGCCCTCGTCCTCAGCACCGGCGTCGCTCCCCGCGGCTACGCCATGCACCTCGTGGATATCGCTGAAAAATTCCGCAACCTCCTGCCGCATCCCCTTCCTTCCGCCGCCATGGCCGGCCCCGGTCTGGAACAGCGCGTGCGGCAGATTCTGCAATACGTCCCGGGCCCGGCAGGCAGCCGCCGAGGCATCGCTGTAGCTATTCTCCTCAGTGCCGCGGGTCTCGTCACCGCCGCCGCGACCTTCCTGCCCCGCCCCCTCGCTCCGTTGCCGGGCACGCCGGAGGAAATAGAGGTCGAGACGCGCCTCACTGCGGACCCGTTTCCGGACGAGCCGTAGATTTTCCCGGGACGGAGAATTTTCCTCGCCAAGCGCGCCGCAGTTCCTACCGTGCCGGCGCATGAAAACACTATTTTGCTCCACCGTCACCGCCGCACTCATCTTCACTGTCTCCGCCCGCGCAGAGGATAAGCCCGCACCGGGCACGCAAACGGCGCAGTCGGTGGAAGTGACCGATGACAAGGGCGGCAAGACCACGATCCACTACTGGCTCGCTCTTCCTCCCGCCTCCGAGACAAAACCCGCAGGTGGTTATCCACTGATGATCTTCATGCACGGTGCCGGAGAGCGCGGCGACAATCTCCAACAAGTGAAACAGCACGGCCCGCCGAAACTTGTCGGCACGAAGCCGGAGTTGAACAAGTTCATCATCGTCTCTCCTCAGTGCCCCACCGGCCGCTGGTGGGACCTCGTCGCCCTCAAAGGCCTCATTGATCACGCCCTCAAAACCCAGCCCGCCGACAAGGACCGCGTCATCCTCACCGGCCTCAGCATGGGCGGGTTCTCAACATGGGGACTCCTCGCCGCATACCCGGACCTCGCGGCAGCCGCCGTGCCCATCTGCGGAGGCGGCGATCCGACAAAGGCGGAGAAATTCAAGAACGTCCCCATCCACGTCTATCACGGAACCAAGGACACCGCCGTCCCTCAAAAGAAGAGCGACGAAATGGTCGAGGCTCTCAAGAAAGCCGGCGGCAAGCCGGAATACACCATCTTTCCCGACGCCGGTCACGACTTCTGGACCGCCGCCTACGCCGATGAGAAACTCTACGAGTGGATGCTCGCGCAGAAGCGTGCGGCGAAGTAACCAGCCAGCGTAGGTCATGGGCAAAGTCCGTCGCGGAGGCTACGTTTTTGAATGGTGGATCGGAGACCACGATCCCCGTCATGTGCATGTCTCCAGGACCGATGGCCGCATCCTCGGCCGTATCGTGCTGGCCACGAAACAATCCATGGATGCCTGGATTCCGCCACGGAAGGTGCTACAAATCATCGAAGAACTCCAAAAAGAAGGCCGCCTGTGAAAACTAAAACGCAGAATCCGCTCAAAGTCCCCTTTGGCACCGCCAAAGGAGTAGCCATCCGCCATGTGCGCTTCCTCCAGTGGGAGGACGCCTTCGACGTGGACTTCGATGACGGCATCAGTTTTCTCGAACCCCACGCCACCATCCGCAAATCCAACCGGATCGCCCCCGGCGCCTCAGTGCGATCCGTCGAACTCGACGAGGAACTCCGCCACGGCTTCTTCGTCCACTACAACAACGGCCAGACCGCCGAAGTCTCATGGGCCTTCATCCGCGAACTCCCGCCAAGGCCGGTGAAAAAGTGATCCGGCCCCGGTTCATCTCAACCGCAGTCTGATCACCGATCTCATTCAATGCCGACCTTTTCTCAGAGATACGGGTACACGCCCTTGGAGCGTGCCTTCCAACGGGAGGCGATGAATGAATCCCTCAGGACCGCGCTGTGGAATTTGCTGACGTTGGCCATATGGGACAGATGGCAGCCGCCTTACAGGTACCAGGGTCAACTACATGGGGTAAGTTTCCAGATTGATTTACTCGTCAGAAAAATGTGGCTGCAACACTTTAACCATCCGATCGACAAGTTACCCGAGTTCAAAACGATACACAGCACTGGTGCCTGCGCGATTTTGAAAGATCATTTCTTCAAATGCCCTTGGCACCAAGCATATGACTTCTTGGAATTCCTCCTGACGAATAGCGGCGATCTCCTCAATGAAACAAAGCTACAATTCCTTAATGTGGCACTCAAACAGCACAACGCCGCTTACCGAATCGTCGGCAGGCAGATCGTCGAGATCACGGACAAGAATGAAATCAAAGCCATTGAAGAAGCGCTCGGACATACTGACGCGCCGGTGCGGGCGCACATCGAGTCAGCTCTCAAGATGTTGAGCGACCGCGAGGCTCCTGACTATCGGAACTCTATCAAGGAGTCGATCTCAGCGGTTGAGGCTGTCTCCCGCTTGGTCACGGGCCTAGACCGGGCCACGCTTGGAGAGGCGCTGAAAAAGGTTCCCGATCTCCATCCTGCGTTGGTAAAAGGATTCTTAGCCCTCTACGGATTCACAAACGATGCCGCTGGCATCCGGCACTCGTTGTTGGAAGAGTCGAACCTGACGTATGCAGACGCCAAGTTCATGCTGGCCTCGTGCGCGGCATTTGTCTCCTACCTGCGTGCAACAGCGGCTAACCCCTAATTTGCTTGCAGCCGCAGACGGCACGCGTTCCTTCCGATCATCGAGGCTCTTTTAGAAAAGGGCTCCAGGGGAACAGGTCGACGGCGTGAAGAAACTTCCCGCCAATCCCAGGCAGATTCTTATCTTCTGCGGATGACCCTCGCTGTGCGCAGAACCCTTTGGCTGTGGCTGCTCCTTGCGGGCCTGCTGCCCGCGGAGGCGGCGTTCAAAAAGGCCGCGAGGCCGTAACCTCCTGAGCTGAGAAGTTGCTCCCCTGAAAAGGCGTGATTTTAAGCAGAGGCGTCAGGGCGTCCGAGCGTCCGAGCGGGAATCCACCCGCCGGCAATGAGCGCCGCGTCGAAATCCGCAGCATGCGTCCGCACGCGCTTGATACAATCACCCACAAAGCCCAATGTCAGCTGAATTCTCTTGCCGACTCCAACCCCCAGCTCCTTGAAAAGAATTTTCCCGTGAGAGTTCCACAGTTCTTTTGTCATGGTGCCCGAGGAGTGAACAAACAAGTTACGTACATCAAGGAC
Organism: Verrucomicrobiota bacterium; assembly: GCA_031429155.1. GTDB lineage: Bacteria > Verrucomicrobiota > Verrucomicrobiia > Verrucomicrobiales > V1-33 > V1-33. The sequence continues at coordinate 6,328 of JANOZA010000576.1, forward strand.
CATTACGGCGAGCCGGAGATTCTTAGGTGAGATCGTGAGGCCGCAGGCTTTGATGAGGGAGTCGACTATTCCACGTGCATAACGCTTTGCCGCGATCTTCGAGAGAATCCTTTTACCAATTTCCTTCTTTAGTCTCTCAGCGTCGCCGAGGATCGGTACCACCGAGCGAGCTTCAAGATCCAGGTCAGAGTAAGTGGTGGCCTTGTAGCGGGTCGCGTCTTCGGGAAGTCCCTTCAAAACTGTCTTCACGTACTCCTCGAAATACGTAGAGATCAACGTGAGGCCGAATTCGAGATTTTTCTGACTGCTGAAGTTACGGAACGATCCGTTCCAGCGGTGGCCAGGAAGGTTGTCGAGCCTCTTATACCTATTCAACGGATGTCCAAGGGCCTTGGACAATCGTATAGCATTGCCGTCACCAACCGGGCCGGTTCCCAAGGGCCCATATCCTTGGATGATCTCCGACGCAGCCACAAGGGCAGCATCCACCGTCTCGATGTACTGATGCAAGTAGTCGAACCTCGCCCGCAGGCGTTGAAATTGAGTACTCTCTGGCATATGGGCTCCTCGCGGCAGGCAAGATTAGCCGCGGTCGCGGCCTGCGCAATAAATTTCAGAGCAAAAGCGCTACGCTTGCGAGTGCGGAGATAGGGTGACATGGCGCAGAATGATTACGTCGAAGATCAGTGTCCATCTCCTGACCTGTGCGAGGCGCGAGGCGTACCTCGCCGAAACACTCGCTTCGTGGCGGGCTTGTGACTGGGGACAAGTGGCGGAGCCGGAGATTTTTCTCAATGAGGAGCCGGGGGAGAATATCCCGCAGAAGGTGTTCAATGGGTTTGTGAGGATCATGCGCGAGGCACTCGCGGGGCCGGCGGATTATTTTCTGATTCTGGAAGACGATATTCTGGTGGCACGGCAATTCCGGGCTGCGGTTTTGTCTTGGCCGCCACTCCTGGAGGGAAAAGTCTCGCTGGCCCACTTTTATGACCCAGGCCTGCCCATGAAGTCCCTACATTCGGCGGAGCATTACAAGATTGGCGATGCGTTCGGGGTGTTTGGCAGCCAAGCACGGCTATTTTCACGGGAGTGTGTGGAGTATTTGCTGCCTCTTTGGCGGGTGGGGCCGGAGCACCACGACATGCAGACTGCGCGCCTCGTCGAAATGCGCTGGCCGGTCTATTTCCATTACCCATCCCTCGTCCAGCACACTGGGCGTCAGAGCACCTGGGGCGACGGGCCGTTTCACTACGCGAGGGACTTCGACGAAAACTGGAAGCCGACCGGACAGGGGTAAGATGAGACTTCGTGAAACATTGTTCCACGGGTCTTTTTGCGCAAGTAGTTGAACATAAGCCCCGTAACGCCGGACACACCCGGTGGAAAGCTCGGTACATTTCGAAAATGCTCCAGGCTATTTGGCAAATGTCTAAAGCCATTCCGGAAAGGTTCAGAGACATTTGGAATAGCCCCAGGGCCTCCCGCTGGATAACCAAAGGAACGCCGCAGATGTTCTCAGCAACGTGGGGAAAGTTGAACGCGCTGCGGGCAAAGGCCAAAGCCATCCCCTGAGAGATCAAAGCATTTCGACGGATAGTCCGGGACATTTCCAGCCTCTCTGTGCCCGCCCAAAGGCTTAGTTGTGAACCTGAGCACCGCTTCGTCGTGCGCAGTGGGGGAGTGGTAAGTTGCAAGAAGATGCATAAATATCTTGATGCGGGGCTGACGATGCAGACAATGGGGCCACTATGGCTACTGTAAAAATCGACTTCGCACGCAGGACTGTTGACGAGAAACTTACGCTCTCACAGACAGTGATCACCGGATGCACCAACAACCCTAACCTTTCGGACGCCAACCCGGCAAAGTCGGTGGAACTCGCCACCCGACGGTACCGTCTGGCCGTGGCCCGGGCCAATGTGACCTCTGCCAAAGCCGCCCTGGCCGCAGCAGTCTCTGAGCAGGATGAAGCAGAGGACGCAGTGGATACCGGCTACAGTGACCTCGGCTCTTATGTGCAGGATGAAACAGGGGGTGATGAAACCCAAATCCTGACGACCGGCTATGGGGTAGCGAGTTCCAGCAACGCGCCCATCACGCTCGTCGCGCCGGAGCATTTCGATGTAACGCTAGGCGATGAAACGGGTGAACTCTCAGCCGACTGGGACAATGTTCGCGGGGCCAGAGGGTACGAAACAGAATACACGGCCGACCTCACCGGAGCGACCGGATGGGGAAACCGAAAATTCTCCACAGAGTCGAAACTGGACATCAAAGGCCTCGCCAGCGGTACCAAATACCTGGTGCGCGTGCGGGGCGTGGGTGCAAAAGGCGAAGGCCCCTGGAGCAGCGAAGTGCAGCGCCGGGCACCGTGAAACGGGCCAATTCACGGGGAACATCAGTGGCGTTTCTCAGGCAGGGAGGGAACCCGCGGGGCCATGCGGGCGTGGCTGCCTTCAAAAACCTCCAATCCACGTTTTTCATCCTCAACTAGCCTGAGGGCCTGCTCTGGAGCAAGTCCCGTCATCTGTGTGAGGCGCAGTGCCATGTGGAGCTGTTTCGCCCTTCGTGCCAGTCTCGCAGAACGGACGCTTTCCGGGATTAGACAAATCCGCTCGATCGCGGCCGCCAGGGCTTCGACGGTCTTTGGAACCCAGCCCCACAGGCTGAATTTGGATGAATCAAGTTCGGGAGTATTTCGGCTTTTCATAATTTGAACTCTTTGGACATAGCTCACCGTGGCAGATGAGTTTTCTTGTCGAGAGTCGCCGTTCGCTTTACAGCTAAATAATCCCTGTGGCCGCCCGTATCGGGGATCGCAGAATTTTTAGCAAGCGATAATTTCGGACCATCAGCTAGGATCGGCTCACTGTTTGCTCAAGCACGGAACAGAGCAGTCGTTCCAGGTCATCCGCGATGAAGCGGTGAAGCTCATTGACGGGCTGAGCGCGAACAGCTGTTTTGGCATCATTCGCTAGATCGACGGTGCGCGATCCACGCCGGGCTCAGGGTCTACGGGCGGAAACTCGGGAAAGGTGATCAAGTATGGCCGCCATTCCGGCTTCCTCTTCACCGCAGGCAATCGCGGCGAAAGCACCCAGCCGTTCTCCTTCTCCGCAGGGGAAGCAGCGGAGGCAGGAAATCCTCCAGCAGTTGGCGGGGAAAGGGCCTGCGGAGCGGACGTTGCTGAGGCCAAGAAATGGCTCGCCAACCGTGTCGGCGTTCTTAACGTCCGCCAGCATGATGCAGCCCTGTCAGCGCAGCGCGATTCTACCCCTCACATTCGTCGGGGGGATGTGGCTGATGTTAGGGAATGCTGTCGCTGCGCCGAAGAAGGAGCCGACGGCACCGCCGGTGCAGGAGCAGCAAGCGGCGGATCTCACCGCGCCGGAACTTCTGAAAGAAGGCCGCGCGGCGTTCGATGGGCAGGACTTTGCCAAAGCAGAAAAGCACTTCGATCAGCTCATCGCCGACTACGGGGAGAATGCGGAGGTCGCCGCGCTGGTGGACGAATGCCGGCCCATGCTGGCCATGTGCAAGGTGAAGGCGAAGGCGTTCGAGGAGGCTGTGGTGCTAATAGATGCGTCGCTGAAGAACGCGAAGCTCCCCACGGCGGCGCGCGAGGAGTTGCAGTTCTGGCGCGGTATTTGTCTGCTGCAGACCGGCGAAGTCATGCCGGCGCAGGAGCAGTTCGGTGAATACTACGCCGATGAGAAACATGACCGCACCCGGCGCTTCGAGGCGTTTCTGCTCTTCGGAACCGGCTACATTCAGTTGAAGGATTACGCCGGCGCGGCGGACTTTTTCGGCGATCAGATTCCCAAACTTCCCCCTGATCAGGCGGAAGTCGGCGGTCGCGCAACGGTGCTGCTGCTGCATTCGCTCATCGAAGCCGGTCGCGACGACGAAACCCTCAGCCTCATCCGTCGCACGTTTCCTAAGTTGCAGAGCTTAACGCAGATCGTGTCCTTTCAACTGCTCACCCTCTCGCTCGGTGCGCAATTGCTGGCGGACGAAAAACACTACGCCGCGATCACCTGCCTGAATCGCCTGTGGCCGAGGGAGCGACTGCTCAAACACCAGCAGACTCAGCTCGATGCATGGAAGCAGCGGCGTGACCTGTTGAAGAAGGAGGGCGCGAAGCGCGAGGCGCTCGTTTACCAGGTCGAAGGCATCATCACACGCATTGAACGCGAACTCGAGACGTTCACTAGAATTGAAAGCTACGACGCCGCATTGAAACTCCGGCTGGCGCAGGCCTTCATGGGTCTCCAGCGCTGGCGCGAGGCGGGGATGATTCTCGACGAGGCGGTGGCCACACTCGAGCCCGATAAGACCGTGGAGCAGGCCGCGATCACGGCGATTGATTGTTGGCAGCAGACGGGAGACAACGCGCGGGTCATCGCCGCCGCTGACCGCTACCTCGACATCTATGCCGAGCACCGCCGCGGAGATCATGTGCCGGATGCGCTCTTCGCCAAAGGCGAGGGCCTGCGCGGCGAAGGCCGGCAACTGGAGGCGGAAAAGGAATTCGGGGACGTCGCCAACGATTGGCCGCTGCTGCCCATCGCCCCGCGCGCCATGCTCATGGGAGGCATTTGTCAGATGGAGCGCGGCCAAAGCGACACCGCGCTGATCACCTTCGAAGCCCTGCGGAAGCGATTCAAAAAGGGACCGCTGCACGAGGACGCGATGTTCTGGGAAGGCATGGCGCTGAGTCTCGAACGTCGCTACGACGAAGCTCTCAAGCGACTCGCCGCTCACCTGGAGGCTTATCCGAAAGGTCGTTATACGCCCGCCGCTGACTTTGAGCGCGCGCGGTGTCATCACAATCAAACGAAACACACGGAAGCAGCGGAACTGTTCAAGGAATGGCTGAAGCAGCACGGCGGCGACAAGCAGGAGAATGAAGCGCGCCTGTTGCTGGCCGAGTCGCTCATGGCTTCCGGGGAAATGCAGGCCGGGCTGAAGATGCTCGCCGAAATTCCTCGCGAGGATTCCAAGTTATGGGAAGAGGCTCAGTTCAAGCAGGGCGAAGCGCTGCGAAAGCTCGGCGACAGTGAAAAGGTGCGCGCTCACTACGAGACATTCATCAAGGAAAATCCGCGCAGCCGGCGCCTGGCTGAAGCGGCGATGTGGCAGTCGCGCGCCGTTCAAAAACTTGGTCAGCCGGATGCCGCCCGCGAATTGGTTTGGTCCACGCTGGAGAAGGTGGGCGATGATCCCGCTAACGAAGGCGTCGAGGATTTGCTCGGAGGACTGACAAAGCTCTATCGCGGGCCGGATGAACTGCGGCAGCTCACGACTGAGCTGGAGGAAAGGACAGCCACGGCGCGAAAGGCCGGAAAGAAGACTCTCGCGCTGCGGCTGACCTGGGCGGAGGCGAACGCCGTGCGCCCGCATTCAGCGCTTCAGGCGCAGAATCTCTGCTGCAGCCTCTCGGACTTTCTTGATCCCGCAGTCCATCACCCGCGAATCATTGCCGACTGCGCGGACGCGTGGCGCGAAGTGAAAAGTATTGCCCGGGCGAAGCAGCTTTACCTTGATCTCCGCAAGTGGCATCCGCGCGCTGTGGAGAAGGAGCGCTCTTCCTACGGTCTGGGAATGATCTCGCTGGCTGCCGGAGAAACCGACGAGGCTTTGCAGTGGTTCGACCGCTGCGTCGCGGAGTCCATCACCGGCGCATCCGGGAATGACGCACAATTGGAAAAGGCTGCCCTGCTGCGAAAAGCAAAGAAGCCGCAGGAGGCCGTGGTCGCTCTTGAAGCAGTGACAACGAACCGACTCGCCACCTCCGCGCAGAAGGCCCGGGCGCTTCTCGCTCTAGGCTATGCCGCCATGGACGCCGGCGACGATAAACGGGCCGCTAAGCACTTCGAACGCTGCTACGTTTCAGGAGCGAAATGGAAGGACACCGCTGCGGAAGCCTGGCTGCAACATGGACTGGTGCTTGAGAAATTGAAGGAACGCGCCGCCGCGCTGACGGCATATCGCGCGCTGCTGGAGAAGAAAGACCTGGCCTCGCTGTCGCCGGCGAAGGAAGCGCGGGCGAGAATCGCGGCGCTGGAAGGAGGTGTCCCGTGAGATGGCTGCTGTTTCTCATCGCGGCCTGCACCTGCATGGCCGGTGATGTCCTCACATTGAAGAACGGGCGAACCGCTGATTGCCGCATACTTTCATTCACCCCCGCCACAGTGAAGATTCTGTGGCAGGACAAGGAGGAGCGCGAAATCGCCATGACGGACATTGAGTTCATCAGTTTTGCGCCGCTGCCGGGTGAAGAGGCGGCGCTGGCAAAGGCCGTGAGCGCAGGCGATTCCAATCCGCTCATGGAAACCTGGGTGAAGAAGATCCCGCGGCTGGGTATCGCCCGCAACAATGCTGGCGAAATAGGGCTGACCTACGCCGAGTTGCTCTCCCGCAATCCGACCGCCGACCGGCTGGCTCGGGCACTGACGGTATATCAGCAGATCGAGTCCAGCGACTGGAGCGCAGAGCGCCGCGGCCGGGCAAGGGTGGGGCGGATGCGGTTGATGCTGCGGCAGGGCCGGGTGGAGGAGGTGAAGCCTGAGGCGGAGAAGTTGCTCAAGGAAAGTCAGGACGCGCGCGTGCTCATCGAAGTGCAGCATGTTCTCGCCGAGACGGCGGCGGAGAAACTGCGCGCGCTGCTCAAGGAACATCCGCGCTGGGAGCAGGAGGACGATGTCCGCCCGCAGCGTGAACGGCTTTTCCACGAAGCGCTGGATGCGTATTTGTATCCGCATGTTTTCCACGGGTCCGAGGAGGATCTCGCCGCGCGCGGGCTCTGGGCGGCGGCCCAGTTCTACAAGGAAAACGGCGAGACAGGCGCCGCCCGCGAAGCGGCAGAGGATCTTGTGCATCTCTATCCATCCGCAGCGGAAAAGACGGCGGCGGCAGAACTCGTCAATCAATTGCCGCCCCGAAAGAAGCAGGCAGGCGCCGCGGAAGCCGACACTCCAGCGGGGGAAGAACCATGAGCAGCGCGTCCGACAGCAAGCCCCGCACCGCCCGCGCGCTGTTGATCAGCCTCGCGGTCCACGCCGGACTCGTGGCGGTGGCGGTGCTGGCGGTGAGCCGTTACATGATCCAGGATACGCCAGAGGAGGAATTCGTCGCGCAGCCGCGGGTTCAGCTTCCGGCAGAAATCCGCGAGCACAAAATGAACGTGGCCAAGCACGACAGCATGGCCCCGCGCCCGACTTACAGCCGGCGCATCGCAGGCAACGGGCCTTCGACCATTCAAGTGCCGGAGATGCCGGACGTGAACCTCGATCAGATGCTGCCGCTGGATCCCAGCGAAATGGTCAGCGATCAAATCGCCGGTCTGATCGGCAGCAGCGGCACCGGCACCGGCGCGGGGCGGGGTCTCGGTGGAGCAGGCGGCACCGGCACCGGCACTGGCGTGGCCTTTTTCGACATCAAGGACACGGCGAAGAGCGTGGTCATCATGCTGGACATCTCGCAGAGCATGTTCAGCCGCACGGGCGACTACGACAGCGGCACGCGCAAACTGCTGAAACACGGAACCGAGCAGTCGTTTCAGATCATCCGCGATGAAGCGGTGAAACTCATTGACGGGCTGAGCGCCAACAGCCGGTTTGGCATCATTCGCTGGAGCGGCAGTGCGCGGAGCTGGAAGCCTGAACTCGTTCGCGCCACGGACGCCAACAAGGCGGAGGCCCGCACGCACATTCAGGAAAACGTGGACGCCAATTCCGCACCGCCCGCTGGCGGTCGGCCCGGCGGCACCCGGCACGACTACGCCATCGAGGAACTCCTGCGCCTCGCTCCGGAGGTCGCCTTCATGCTCACGGACGGCAATGCCACGCGCTCCAACCCCGGCGGCGGCATGAGCACCATCCCCGCAGAGGAAATCTTCAAGCAGATCGAACAGGCCACGAAGGACAATCCCGCCCTGCCCCGAGTCCATACGATCTACTACATGACCGGCGCGGATAAGAAGGAGGAGGAAGACCTTCTCCGCGGGATCGCGCGGAAGACGAAAGGGAAGTTCCGCAAGGTGGAGGCCGCAGGCGTGAAGGAACGGGAGAAGGAAAAAGAGAAGGAGAAGCGGAAGCGGTAGGCGCGTGGACTCAGTCACCGGGATATTGCCACTCCTCCCTGGCGAACAATTCCAGGCTGCCGCATTGCGAACAACGATAGGCACGCACGGGGAGTTTTTCTTCTGGGAGTTTGAGACTGAACCAGCCCATTTCGGGCTTTCCGGCAACCCATACCGCCTCGCGGGCATGGTCCCAATTAGGGTGGGATTGGTCAGGGATGAAGCCCGGCTCCATTTCTTTATCACATCTCCGGCATCGTGGTAGTGGTATGGAGCTGCTCATAAGCGTAAATTGAAATGGGACTTAACCTAAAAGGGAAAGTGATCTACTGGTCAAATCGTCGTAAGTGACGTATCTGCAAGGCCATGAACGCAGTTCTGGCCCCGCTTTCCACTCACCCTGAGGGTGAGTCCGTTTTTTCAGTGC
>JANOZA010000577.1:0-16392 GCA_031429155.1 Verrucomicrobiota bacterium
AAGGTGGCCTTCGCCGGATTGGCCGCGTCGTCGAATTCCCACAGCCCGGCAATTTGAATCACCCTGGCGGTGGCAGTCAGCGTCGGATTGGAGATGGCCCAGGGGCCTTGGTTATTCCTGTTGTAGAGGCCGATTTGCACCCCGCTCGCGAAGTCCGGATCGGCCGGATCAGGGACGTAAGTATCGGAGGTGAAGTAGTTGAGGACATTCACCCGCTGCCCAGCGAGGACCCCCGCAGCGCCGCCCGTTCCATTCGAGACAGCAGTCACCATGAGGCGCAGGCCGCGGGCGTCCAGCTCCAGGACGATGGGAGCCCCCTCACCGGTCCAGGGCGTCCAGGATCCACCGAACATCGAATTGACGGCGGGAATATTATAATTCGAGAAATCGAAATCGAGGACCGTCAGGCCATTGTAATCGAGCCGTAAGCCGTCATCGAATGCGCCGGGAGCCAGGGAAAGGGTCTGCGCTTCCGCTGACTGGCCCACGTTGAGCGCAAGATTGATGTTGGTCCGAAAACCGGTGTTTATGTTGTTGCCTGTAACAGCACTGGTTCCACTGAGAATGGTCCCGGCGCTGGTGCTGGTGATCGTGAGGGTTGCCGGGGCGGATTGGGTATTTGATACGATGGGAAAACCATATACAGCTCCCGCGTTTAGGGTTGGACTCGACGCAGTGTAAGCCGCTGTGGCGAGCACCGGCGACGTGGGCGCCGGCGTGCCGGTGACGGTCAAGTGGAGGCGGCCTGCGCCGAGGAGCGCATCGAAATCTGATTCGGGAGTGAAGTTGTCTGCATTGTTGGACCGGAAATCGAGCCCGGCAGATGCGGTGTAGTGTGCCGTGACGGTAGCGTTAGCGAAGGCCGTGGCCGGCCAGACGGCAACGCCGGTGTCTATTCCCAGCACGAGGAAATACGTACCCGCCGCCAGCGATGGCACGGTGAAGGAAGGAGGCCCCGCTGAGGATGTGTAGGCCGCCCCGGTCACCACATGCGCAATGGTTGTTCCCGGCCCGATCTGAGTTTTGACCAGCCAGAGTTGCCCGGTGGCCCCGATGCCCTGCACGGGCGCGGTCACTGTCACATTGGTCGCCGGAGCATTGAGCACAAAGGAAGTCGCGACGGCTTCGTTGTTGTCCCAGTCCTGCCCGATATCTCCCGCACCGCTGATCCTCAGTAGATCCTCCGCTCTGGCGACAGGGACGGCTACTGCACCCCCGGCGAGTGCGGCCAGGAGAAATAGAAGTGACCGGCGCGCGAGGCCGGTGGATGTCAGGCGGGAGGTGTTGTCTTTGAGGGTTGTCATGGCGGGAATGAGGGGCGTGAACAAAAAGATTTTTATGGTCAGGAGATGGGTGACTTGGCTGATGTCTATTGCCCAGGTGGCTGGATTTTAGGTTTCAGGCGATGCCGGGAGGAAGCCGCTGCACTCCCGTTCCACGAATTCCGTGACGCGAGGTCAGGCAGCATCCGAAGTTCCCCCATTTTTCCCTGTAACCCGGCCATCCGACGCTCCGACGCTCCGAAGAGGTTATCACTGTCAAAGACTGGATCACCGCACCAAACGCGGCCTCCATGCGAGCGTGACGGAGCAGGACGCCTCCGACCGGCTGCTGCCGCGCCGCGCCATAAGTCCGTCGCTGGGGCCTTTGCCGGTCACGGAGCACACCCGCCTCCTCGCCACCTCCGGCGACACCACGCTCAAGCTCTGGCTCACGGAAAAAGCCGCCGGTGCCGCCCGCGTGGAGATGCTCAGCTTTGCGACCTATTTCCCGGCAGCCTGGCTCCACTTTGGCTGCGACGCGGACGGCAGCGACCGCTCGCTCCTGCACGCCCGGGCCTTCTGCCCGCTGGAAATCTGGCCCGGCTCCCGCGGGCCCGTCATCGCGACACCGCCGGGCACGGTCAGCCCGCTGAAAGTCCAGCGGGCACCCTGATTCCGGCCTTTTCTGAAAAAATGTCACCTTCGGCCTGACCTTCGCTGCGGGATTTCGTGGAAGGGTGCGGGCCCGTCGGTTCCCTGCCCCAGCACCGGGACCGCCGACGGCTTATCTAAACACAAAACCACGAACTCAAACACAACCACACATGAAAACAGAATCAATCCATGAGCCAACCGCCGGTCAGCCCGGATGGGTGGGCACTCCCCTCCGCTCCGCTCTTCGGCGGGTATTGGTCACGGCGGCCATTCCGATTCGCCAGCAGTCCAGCCTGTCGCCACACTGGGTCTGTGGAGTCGTAACTGCGGCTGCGATGGCGCTCGCGATTCCCGCCTCGGCTGACGTCACGGTCACTTTTACGAACAAAGGGACAAGTGTTGTCGCTTCGTATTCGGGCAGTGTGAATACCACCGTTCTGGGGAATCCTAAATCTAAAAATATTTTAGGAGCTGCGCCGGCCATTAAACCTTTTCAGGGATACTTCCAGCAGGGCGGGAGGTTTGATCTTTGGGCCAATGTAACCCTCAAGCGCACATCCGGAGGGGCAGGCAGCCCCAACAATGGCTATGGAACTGCCGTAGGACTCATATCTGCCCCTTTGAAACAGGGCGGCGAGCCGTTTAATTTTGGCGCTGCTGGCAGCAGCGGCGTATTGGGTTTGTACAGTAATTATAAGTCCGGGAGCCCAATTAAAGGGACCGTGGAGTATCCGAACATGACCGTAGCCAGCCTTGGCATCGTTAACACCGAATACACTTTCACAGGCGGCCAAAAGATCATCATTGTGAATGGGAGTGCCGTCCCAGAGATCGCCGCCGGTCCGCAGGCTTTGCAAAAAGCTTATGGAACGAAGAGACTGCATACGTATGGAACCGGGGGGGTGAGAACGGAAAGCACGGACGACCACTATTTGGGCGCCAAAGACGGCAAAGTTGGAATACCGGATGAAACGGATCCGAAGAGCGGCAGCATCTTTGTCCTTACGGTAGAGAAGGAGGAGGGCGGCCTCGCCGTTCTAAAAACCAAGGAAGGCAAGTTTGTGACAGCAAAGGGCATGGATGTCGTCCTGACTGATAAACAGGAGCCCGGATCCAAGTGGAAGATTAGCCCTCCATTAATGGAAGTGAAAGGCGATACTTGGTTTAGTTTGGAGTCAGCGAGCGATGCAGGAAGGTTCCTGAGGCACTATAGCCATATTGCTTATGCTCAGAAGCTAACGGATCTCAAAACGACCGAGGCTAAGTATTTTAAGGTCGACGCCACATGGATGTTTGTGGACGCAACCGCTGGTGCCCCTGCTCCGGCCTCTTCTCCAGCGCAACCCGCGAAGCCGAAAGGGTCTTGAAAGCGGCCCCAGCCGGGCAGACACCGGACACCCCCGAGTGTAAATGGATACAAACAGTTCCGTTGCAGGCGGGGGACAAGCTGATTATTGGAGTGGACTGCAATTGAGACATCTTTGACGACTCTATCATGGTTACGATAGGATAACCGTGGGGCGTGACGAAAACACCCTAAACGGCAACAGGGGAGTGGCCACACGGTCACTCTCCTAATTGCCTCGGGACGGGCGATTCTCAGCTTCTCCTCTTTTCCTGCCGCGCCTCCTGCTTCTGTGCCCACGCCGATGTCGTCAAAGAGCGAGGGGGATTTGCCGACAGCCTTCCCGGTGCGTATGAGCGCACGCCGGTTGAGAACGATTGGCACAAGGTCACCATCCAACTCGGCAAGGACGGTATTCTCCTATGGAAGAATGCCGCTGGCAAGGAATGGAATCTCGAGATGCGTGACGGCAAGGAACTTTAGGGGACCAACTGGCCACACCAATAATTGAGGAAGCCGCCGGTGCCGCCCGGGTGGAGATGCTCAGCTTCTCCACCTACTTCCCGGCAGCCTGGCTCCACTTTGGCCGCGACGCGGACGGCAGCGACCGCTCTCTCCTGCACGCCCAGCCCTTCTGCCCGCTGGAAATCTGGCCCGGCTCCCGCGGCCCCGCCACCGCGACCCCGCCGGGCGCGATCAGCCCGCTGAAAGTCCTGCGGGCACCTTGATTCCGGCCTTTTCTGAAAAAAATTCAATTTCTGCCTGACCTTCGCCCTCAGGATTCGTGGAAGTGGATGGACCCGGCGGCCCCTGCCGCCTTTACCGCACTGTTTCAAAACCATTCCATGAAAGCGATCCGCATCCTCACCCTCATCACCGCCCTGTTCTCCGGGGGCGCCCTCGCCGCCGACTCCGCGCAGGTGACGCCTGCCGTCTCCCTCACGGGGGAAAAGGCTGTCGCTCAGCTCAAGGAGAGCGGGCAGTATGACTCCATCGCTGCCGCCTATGAGGCCGCCCGCCATGCGGTGCGGGCGGATGAGGCGGAGCCGGACGCCGTGCTCCATGCGCAGAACCCGGGGCACGGGCTGAGCGCCAGCTTTGACCGCCACGGCTTGCAGCTCACGGTGCAGCGGCACGGCTCGGAAGGCGAACGCCTCACCACCCGCTGGCGGCTGGATTCGGTCGGGCGCGACGGCGCGGTGGAAAAAGTCCCCGCCGGCGATGCGCTGCGGCGCGACGGACAGCGCGCCGAAATCGTCCGCGCCGGGCTGGGGCTTACCGAATGGTTCATCAATCGCCCTTCCGGTCTGGAGCACGGCTTCACCCTCGACCGCCGGCCGGCGGGCGAAGGGGCGCTGCGGCTGGACATCGCCATCGAGGGCGATCTCAGCCCGGTCCCCGGGGCCGACGGCCTGCGGATCGAACTCCACGACGCGGCGGGCGCGAAGGTTCTCGACTACGACAAGCTGCGCGTCTGGGACGCGACGGGCCAGGAACTGCCGGCCCGCATGGAGCAGGCCGCAGCGGGCGGGCTGCGCTTCCGGGTCGAGGACGCGGGCGCCCGCTACCCGCTGACCGTTGATCCCACCTTCAACCAGCAGGCCTACCTCAAGGCGTCCAATGCCGGGGCGAGCGACGGGTTCGGCTGGTCGGTGTCGGTCTCCGGAGACACCGTCGTCGTCGGAGCCCCTAATGAGGACGGCGACGCGGCCTCCACCACCGCCACGCCCAATGAAAGCGCCGCCGATGCGGGCGCGGCCTATGTGTTTGTGCGCAGCGGCAGCACCTGGACCCAGCAGGCCTACCTCAAGGCGTCCAACGCCGGGGCGGGCGATGGGTTCGGCTTCACGGTGGCAGTCTCCGGCGACACCGTCGTCGTAGGGGCTTGGTCGGAGGACAGCAGCACGACGGGCACCACCAGCACGCCCAATGAGGGCGCGGCCCAGGCCGGAGCGGCCTATGTGTTTGTGCGCAGCGGCAGCACCTGGACCCAGCAGGCCTACCTTAAGGCGTCCAACACCGCGGCGAGCGACGAGTTCGGTCGTGGCGTGGCGGTCTCCGGAGACACCGTCATCGTCGGTGCCGAGAACGAGGCCGGCGATGCCGCCTCCACCGTCGCCAGCTCCAACAACAACGCGGCCCAAGCCGGTGCTGCCTACGTCTTCACCCGCAGCGGCAGCACCTGGAGCCAGCAGGCCTACCTCAAGGCGTCCAACGCCGGGTCGGGTGACAAGTTCACTACCGTGGCGATCGCAGGAAATACCGTCGCCGTCGGTGCCAGCTACGAGAGCGGCGACGCGGCCTCCACCGCCGCCATCCCGAACAACAACGCCGGCGCAGCCGGTGCCGCCTACGTCTTCACCCGCAGCGGCAGCACTTGGACCCAGCAGGCCTACCTCAAGGCGTCCAACGCCGGGGCGGGCGACAAGTTCGGCCGCTCGTTGGAGGTCTCCGGAGAAACCGTCGTCGTCGGGGCTGACTCAGAGGACAGCAGCAACGCGGGCATCAACGGCACGCCCAATGAGAGCGCCGGTGATGCGGGCGCGGCCTATATGTTTGTGCGCAGCGGCAGCACCTGGACCCAGCAGGCCTATATCAAGGCGCGCAACGCACAAGCGGCAGATTATTTCGGCTTCGATGTGGCAGTCTCCGGGGGCACCGTCGTCGTCGGAGCTGACTCAGAGGACAGCAGCACGACGGGCATCAACACCACGCCCAATGAGAGCGCCGCCGATTCCGGAGCGGCCTATGTATTTGCCCTGATCCCCAACCCGACGCTCACTAGCGTGAGTCAGCCCAGCGGCCCCATCGCGGGCGGCACCACCGTGACGCTCACCGGCACGGGCTTCACGGGCTTCACGAACTTCACCGGAGCCACCAGCGTGACCTTCCGCGGCATCGCGGCCACGGCCGTGACGGTGGTCAATGCCACCACCATCACCTGCACCACCCCAGCCGCCACAGCCGGGACCGCCAGCGTGCTGGTGACCACCCCCGGCGGCACCAACGCGGCGAACACACTCTTCACCTATGCCGCCCCACCAGCGCTGCCGACGCTCACCAGCCTGACTCCGGCCACCGGCACCACCGCTGGCGGCACGACCGTGACGCTCACCGGCACGAACTTCACCGGAGCCACTGGCGTGACCTTTGGCGGCACCGCAGCCACTATCTTGACCGTCAATGCCACCACCATCACCTGCACCACCCCGGCCCGCGCTGCCGGGGCCGTCAATGTGCTGGTGACCACCCCCGGCGGCACCAACGCGGCGAACACACTCTTCACCTATGTCGCCCCGCCGTCGCCGCCGACGCTCACCAGCGTGAGTCCGAACAGCGGCAGCACCGCAGGCGGCACGATGGTGACGCTCACCGGCACGAACTTCACCGGAGCGACGAACGTGACCTTTGGCGGCACTGCGGCCACGAACCGGACGGTGGTCAATGCCACCACCATCACCTGCACCACCCCGGCCCGTGCCGCCGGCACCGTCAGTGTGCTGGTCACCACCCCAGGTGGCACCAATGCGGCGAACACGCTCTTCACCTATGTGCCGCAGCAGATTATCGGCACGCTTAATATCTACTGGGTGGGGCTGATCGGACCCTCCGCCGGGTGCGGAGCCATCGAGACTACCGACGGCACGCCTGCGGATGCTGCTGACGGTAACATTACCATGAGTGGCGTGAGCGTCTCCGATCCATGCATCTCCACGGCCACATACACCTTCACGGTGTCGCCAGACGGCCTGACTCTGACCGGTGCGGACACACTGTCCAATGTTCCCATGGTTCTCACGCGAACCCCGGATCAATCATTCTTCAGCGGACTTTGGGAATTGGGCGGGGAAAGATTCCGTGCCTACATTTCGGCGGCACCATTCACCCCGTCGCCCGCGACGCTCACCACAGCGGTTTACACTGGGTCGAATCCAACCCTCAACGGGGGAGCTTTATATGGTTTTCCCATTGTATCGGATACCAAAACCCTCCCGGCAACCCTCACGGTCACCAGCACCAGCGCCGGGACCCTGCTCAGCGGAAGTAGTCCAGGCATGAACACCGGTTTTCGGACCAACATCAATATGACGCCCCCTGCGGGCCAGTTTCAGGTCATACAGACCATTTCCCTGGCTCTTCCCGGCGCATTCGATGACGGCTTACGCCTCGATTACAATGGCCAGACGGTCCTCGATTTCGATTTCTCGAACTATACGAATATTCCCGCCGTCAATTCGATGTTTGGTGGAGGCTGGACGCCCTGGACCGGTGAGGGGGCTCCGGTCGTCCTGGAACTGGACGCCAGCGGCCTGCGCCTCATGGTGACTGCTACCTCCAATGGAACGGGCGCCGCTGCGGGTGTCCTCACCGGGCAGCGGGTCAATGTCCTCAACTACTTCACTTCCGATACCTACGTCCCGGATCCGGCCGATCCGGACTTCGTGAGCGGGGTGCAAATCGGCCTCTACAACAGGAATGCCGGAGGCGCTTGGGCCATCCCGAATGTGGCGCTGACTGCCACCGCCAGGGTGGTAGCGTCGCTCCCGCCATTCAGCATCACCGCCTTCAGCTACAACAAGGCCGCCCGGACGGTGAACCTGACCTGGCTCTCGGAACCTGCCGTCAATTACACGATCGAGACCTCGCCCAACGGCCAGACGTGGACGGTGCTGGGGGCCCCGGTCCCCGGAGCCGCCGGCGCCACCACCACGGTGACCGGCCGCCCCCTGCAGCCGCCCTTCACCGACCGCCTCCTGCTGCGGGTGCGGCGGCCGTAGCCGCAGGCGGAGCGGTGACGGCGAGCGACCCGGGCAAGGCCGCCGCCACGATCACCTTCGCGCCGCCATGCGCTCCGCGTGCTCGAAGGCGTCCTCAAAGGCCTCCAACTCCCGGGCTGTCATGCCGAGGGCCGCTCCCCGGGTCCGCCACTGGGACACGGCGGCCTCCACTTCGCGCAGGATTTCCCGCGCGCGCGGCGTGGCGATGCGGAAATAGCCTGTCACCGACATCAGGGCTTCAATGCCCGCCTCCGGTCCAGTTTCCTCTGAAATCCACGTCTTCAGCTCGCGGTGGCGGTCGGGGAAGGGATTGATGTCGAACGCCGGAGCCAGCCGCCAGCTTCCCCGGCTCGCGTGGAGGAACCCGTGATTGTGCAAATGATCGTCCGTGTTGGTGATGAGAATGGAGAACGCGATGCGTCGCCACAATTCCTCGATGTCCGCCCGGGCCTCTGCGCCATGCACGCGGATGGCGTCCACGATTTCTGTGTAAAAATGCTCCCGCCCGTGCTCCGCGCCGAGCAGCGTGGCGGCGGAGACATACATCAGCCGCTGCCCATTAGGCGTTCGGTCGAAGCGCCGGATCAGCGCCACCGGCACGCCGTCGCTTTCCACCAGCCGTGCATCGGCGGCGGTGATGCCGGCGGCCTTCGCCAGCGTCAGCGCCAGCACCTCGCCCTTCGTCACCGCGCGGCCGTCCTGGATGCTGGGGAATTTCCCAATCGCCAGATGTCCGTCGTCATCCACCACGCTGCATTTAGGCCTCATCCCGCCCAGCGACGTGCCGCGTCCGAGCAGATAGGCGAGGTCCGCCGCCGTTTCGCTCTCCCGCTCCACGGCGTGGCTGGCGCGGAGCAGTTGGCCCAGTTCCACCAGCGGCGGCGCGGTGCGGCGGCCTGCCTCCGCGGCGCGGCAAAAATTCCCCGCTTCATCCTGAAACCGCAGCGCTCCGACACGGCTGAAATCATCCACCGCCAGCAGAAAATCCATGGCATTCAGCGGAGCCGGAGCCGACTCCCGGCCCGCACGCCGCTCCTCCTGCCGGCGCTTGGCGTGGTCGCGCAGGATCACCCGCTTCGCCCAGCCATCCGGCTCGGTATCCGCCACCGCGCCGTGAAAAACCGACCCGTCCGGCGAGGCCCGATGAAACTGCGGACCGGCCACCAGCGGCAGACCCGGCTCAATGGCGAAACCGCCCGTCAGCCACGCCGCGTCATAGGCAAAAGCCGCCCGCTGCCGTGATCCTGCGGCATCGAAATGCAGCGTGCCCACCGCGCCGGAGTCTCCGGCGAAGACCTGGATCGTCCTCTTCACAGCGGCGCGGGGGTTTTGGGCAGGCGCACCCGTTTCGGCAGCCGCGCCTCATCCGAGAGCAGCCCGGCATCGTCCCGTTTCACATCAATAATTTCGCCCAGCGCCCCGCCCAGCCCCAGCACAAACAGCGCCATCGCATACGCGCCCATCGCCACGGCAGGGTCGCCTTTCTCCATCCGGGACCATGTGCTCTTCGCCACCCCGGTCCGCTCCGCCATCATCGCCGCCGTGAGGTGCCGTTTGCGCCGCGCGATCGCGAGGTCCGCGCCGAATTTCACCAGCGCCCGGCGCACACTGGCTGGAAGCATGTCCTGGACAGAAGATTTCATCTATGGGTTCGGATTGGATTTAAGGAGCGATCCATCGGCTCTTATGAAGCAAAGTCCAGGAGGGATTTACTGCCGCTGAAACCAAGTCGCCAGACTTCCTGTGGTTCTGAGCCAATACCCCGCGATGGGATGCCACGCCGCCGTGCCCGGCGCGCGGAATCTTTACGTCTCGGCAAATGCCCAAAGACACATTCTCGCCTTCGCCCGCGCCTATCCGCAGGTGGAAATGACGGTCGTCACCCAAGACGCCCGCCCGTCTTTCCGCCGGGAATGCAGCGGGCGCAGCGTGCGGTTTTTGCCGCTGGAGGAACTGGTGAATGCACTGATGAAACCCTGGAATCCAATGAAGCGTTCCACATCCAAATCATCCGCCCCGCAGCGGTATCGCCTTATCTCCGTTTCCACAGATGGCTGGGGAAGCCGGTGCCCCCAGTCAGTTGAGGAGATGGCACAAGAGCTACTGCCTCCAGATGACACCGGGGAGTTATCCTATCGGTTCACGGGCAGAACAAAACCCCGGCTTGGTCAGGGGGACCGTCTAGTGTTCCGGTTCAAAGGGATGCTGCTTGGCGAAGGCGAGTTTGTCCGTGCTGACACCAAAGGTGCCCGCATGTAATATCTGCCGCGTGAGCAGTATTCTTGTTCCGTCAAAGCATCCTCGTTCATCAACCCTGGAGCAAACCGTTGGGCACCGATTACTAAAGTAGAGATCAAGAGCATTCGCGAGGCAGCCTCCTCATCAATCGAAGCTCCAGGTTGCGTTGATCCTGCCGCCAGTGTCGAGGGGCGGCTGAAAGAGACCCTGAGCACCCGCCGGGAGCGCAAACGCGAAAACCGTGACGCCTGTCTCGCCGCGCTGCCCCCGGAGCAGCGCAAAGCTCCACCCTGCGTCGTGTGCGGCATGAACTTTCTCGCACGTTACGGCGAGATTGGGAAAGGCTTCATTCAAGTTCACCACCTGCGTCCCGCAGCCAGCCTGGACACCGACGGTGAAATCATTGTGCCGGCCAAAGACCTTGCCGCAGTATGCCCAAACTGCCACGCCATGCTGCATTATAATAAAAACGCTGCGAAGGGAGAGGTCCGCAGCATCAAGGAACTGCGGGAGTTGATGCGGGCTGCGCGGGAAGAAAGCTGAACGGCTCCCCGCTGCACCGCGCAGGCTGCGGCTTATACCGGACTGGAAAATTGCGCCCTCCCCTTTGACACGGGCCGCGCTCCCGTGCCAGGTGCGCGGAATTTTACCTCTCCGCGAATGCCCAAAGACACCACCATCCACAAAATCCTCGTCATCGGCTCCGGCCCTATCGTTATCGGACAGGGCTGCGAGTTTGACTATTCCGGCGTGCAGGCCTGCAAGGCGCTCAAGGAGGAGGGTTACCAGGTGGTGCTCATCAATTCCAATCCGGCGACGATCATGACGGACCCGGAGTTTGCGCACCGTACCTATATAGAACCGATCACGCCGGAGGTGGTGGAGAAGATTATCGAAAAGGAAAAACCGGATGCGCTGCTGCCGACGCTCGGCGGGCAGACGGCCCTCAACACTTCCATGACGCTCTGGCACAGCGGCGTGCTGGAAAAACACGGCGTGCGCATGATCGGCGCCAAAGCGGACGCGATCGAGAAGGGCGAGAACCGCATGAAGTTCAAAGAGGCGATGATCAAGATCGGCCTCGACATGCCGAAGAGCGGCATCGCGCACACCATGGAGGAGGCGCGGCGCGTGGCGGACGACATCGGGACGTTCCCGCTGATCATCCGGCCCGGCTTTACGCTCGGCGGCACGGGCGGCGGCATTGCTTATAACCGGGAGGAATTTGAAACCATCTGCGCCCGCGGGATTGATCTGTCGCCGGTGAGCGAGGTGCTTATTGATGAAAGCCTGCTGGGCTGGAAGGAATTTGAAATGGAGGTCATGCGCGACCACGCGGACAACTGCGTCGTCATTTGCTCGATCGAAAACCTGGACCCCATGGGTGTCCACACGGGCGACTCCATCACCGTGGCGCCCATCCAGACGCTGACGGACCGGGAGTATCAGATCATGCGCGATGCGTCGTTCGCCGTGATCCGCGAGATTGGTGTGGAGACGGGCGGATCGAATATCCAGTTCGCCACCGACCCGGTGACGGGCCGCATGATCGTCATCGAGATGAATCCGCGCGTGAGCCGCTCGTCGGCGCTGGCGTCGAAGGCCACGGGCTTCCCCATCGCCAAGATCGCGGCGAAGCTGGCCGTGGGCTACACGCTGGATGAAATCAAAAACGACATCACCCGCGAGACGCCGGCGAGTTTCGAGCCGACCATTGACTATGTGGTGACGAAGGTGCCGCGCTTCACGTTCGAGAAATTCCCCGCTGCCGATGCCACGTACCACGCAGATGAAGAGTGTCGGGGAGGCGATGGCCATCGGCCGCACGTTCAAAGAGAGCCTGCAAAAGGCGCTGCGGAGTTTGGAGACGGGCCGGGCTGGCCTGGGTGCGGACGGAAAGGATCCGGTGAATCCGTCGAAGGAGGAAATCGTGCGGAAGCTGAGCATCCCGAACGCGGAGCGCATCTTCTGGCTGGGCGTAGCGTTGAGGGAGGGGTATAGCGTGGAGGAAATTTTCGAACTGACGAAGATTGATCCGTGGTTCCTGCGGAACATTGAGGAGATTGTGGAGGCGGAACGCGAAGCGAGCGCCGCAGGCGCGCGGAACACAGGCGTCCCGCCTGTGCTGGCCTGCGGGCGTCCCGCCTGCAGGGTTCCGTTCAAAGCATTCGCCCCTGACTGGGAAATCCAAAAACACCGCCGCAACCTCCCCCACTGGGAACAACCCGGTGCCACCTACTTCATCACCTTCCGTCTCGCCGACTCCATCCCGGCTTCCCTCATCCACACATGGGAAGCCGAACTCGCCGCATGGAAAGACCGGCACCCTGAACCATGGGATGTCAAAGCCACCGCCGAATACAACATCCTGTTCTACGAGCGCCGTCAGGAATGGCTGGACCAGGGCCACGGCTCCTGCACGCTGCGCAACCCTTCCGCCGCGAGCATCGTCGCCAAAGCACTCCGCCACTTTGACGGCGAACGCTACGCGCTCGATCATTTTGTGGTCATGCCCAACCATGTGCATGTGCTGTTCAGTCCTCTGGAAGGGAACAACCTCTCAGACATCCTGCACTCCTGGAAATCCTTCACCGCTAAGGAGATCAACAAGCTGGAGGGCTGTACCGGCAGGTTTTGGATGGAGGAGAGCTTTGACCGCATCGTGCGCGACATGGGAGAGTTGGAATACTACCGGCGCTACGAGCTGGAGAACCCAGTGAGGGCGCGGCTGGATGAGGGGCAGTTCGTGTTGGGGGAGGACGTGAAGATTATCCATGAGGAGGAATGGCTGCGCGAAGACAAGCACCTGCAGGCGGGACGCCCGCAGGCCAGCACAGGCGGGACGCCTGTGTTCCGGGCTGCTGCGCAGCCTTCGTTGTCCGGGGACGAACTCCGCCGCTACAAACGCCTCGGCTTCTCCGACCGCCAACTCTCCCACCTCACCGGCCAGACAGAAGACGCCATCCGCGCCGCCCGCAAAGCGCTTGGCATCATCCCCACCTACCGCCTCGTGGACACCTGCGCGGCGGAGTTCGAGGCCTACACGCCTTACTATTACTCCACCTACGGCGAGGAGAACGAGACGCGGCCCAGCACGAAGCGGAAAGTCATGATCCTCGGCGGTGGGCCTAACCGGATTGGTCAGGGCATCGAGTTCGATTACTGCTGCGTGCACGCCGCCTTCGCGCTGAAGGAAATGGGCTTCGAGACCATCATGGTGAATTCGAACCCCGAGACCGTTTCCACCGACTACGACACCAGCGACCGCCTCTACTTCGAGCCGCTCACGTTCGAGGACGTGATGAACATTTACGAGAACGAGCAGTGCTGGGGCCTCATCGTGCAGCTAGGCGGGCAGACACCGCTGAACCTCGCGGCGCGCCTCGAGGAAGCCGGCTGCAACATCATCGGGACCTCGCCGAAGAACATCGAGCTGGCCGAAGACCGCAAGTTCTTCGCCAAACTCCTCGACGACCTGAAGCTCAATCAGGCCCCCAGCGGCACCGCGGTGAATGAGGACGAAGCGGTGGCCATCGCGCAGCGCATTGGCTATCCTGTGCTCGTGCGCCCCAGCTTCGTGCTCGGCGGACGCGCCATGCAGATCGTTTACGACGACGACGAACTCCGCCACTACATGCGCAATGCCGTGCAGGCTTCGCCCGAGCGCCCGGTGCTCGTGGACCGCTTCCTCGAAGACGCCGCCGAGGTGGACGTGGACGTCATTTCCGACGGCGAGACCACCGTGGTCGGCGCCATCATGGAACACATCGAACAGGCCGGCGTCCACAGCGGCGACAGCGCCTGCGTCATTCCCGCCTTCGGCCTCAGCGAGCCGATCAAAGTGGAAATCATGCGCGCCGCCAAGGAACTGGCGAAGGCGCTGAACGTCATCGGCCTCATGAACATTCAGTTCGCCGTGAAGGACGAGTTGCTCTACGTCATCGAAGTGAATCCGCGCGCCAGCCGCACCGTGCCCTTCGTTTCCAAATCCATCGGCCGCCCGCTCGCCAAATACGCCGCCAAAATCATGGCCAGCCACGGCCTGAAACGTCAGGGCCTCACCGACATGAAACTGGAGTCGCTCCAGACGCTCGACTTCACCACGGAGATCATCCCCACACACTTCAACGTGAAAGAAGCCGTCTTCCCGTTCTCCAAATTCCCCGGCATAGACATCGCCCTCGGCCCGGAAATGAAATCCACCGGCGAAGTCATGGGCATAGACGCCGACCACGCCATGGCCTTCGCCAAGAGCCAGATGGCCGCCGGCAACGCCCTTCCGCTCAAAGGCAAAGTGTTCATCAGTGTCTCCGACCGCCTCAAGCCGCGCATCGCCGCCATCGCCAGGGAGTACCACGATCTCGGCTTCACGTTAGTCGCCACCGACGGCACCCGCAAAGTCGTTATGGAAACCGGCGTGCCCTGCGAACTCGTCCACAAAATCGCCGAAGGCCGCCGCCCCAATATTCTCGACATGATGAAGAACGGCGAAATCGCCATGATCATCAATACCCCGAGCGAGCAGGTCACCAAGAAAGACGAAGTCCTCATCCGCTCCACGAGCGTGAGCACGAGAACGCCGATCCAGACGACGCTGCGCGGCGCCAGAGCCGCCGCTCACGCCATCGGGAGCCTGCAAAAGAACAAGCTGGAGGTGAAGCCGCTGCAGGAGTATCACTCGTAACCTGGGAGCGCCGTCCGTCCCGGCGGCCCCTTCAACCCAATTAGCTACCGCCATGAAACCCGGAATCGCCGGTCTCATTTTGACCGCGGCGATATGCCTCATGGCCTCCTGCGCCAGCAGACCGGTTTCCGTGAAGCGATTGAAGGACATTCAGGACACCGAGGGCTTCATGTCGAAGTCGCTCTTCTACTGCGGCAGCACGAAGGACAGTCACTATTTCGAGCAGGATCAACCTTTCGAGGGGTTTCCCATCGGCATAGGTGATGGCGTTCATAAGTTCGTGGTCAGCAGAACACAAATCTCCATGCCTCCCGGAATGGAGTATGGGAGGTCAGAATACGAAGGTCAGGATGATGACCAGCGCCGGAAAATCCGCCTCCGAGCACCTGATTCATTTTCTGGCCGGGCCGCGGTAACTCCGCGCAAGTCCGCAGGAGAACGGTGGGAGGAAAAGCACGGCCCCTTTAATCCATCGCGCATTCGATTCCACGATGCCGGCAACGGAACAGTGCGGGTGGATTACGCAGATTGAACCATCGCCTGCACTCCGCTAGGTATTGGCTACCCCCACGGGGCAAGGCACCAAAGCCAAAGGCCAGCGACGCAAGGAGCGCTGCCCCTGGTAACGCCGAACAAACGAGCAAGCCCTGAAAGGGGGGCAACTGTGTCGTCCGCGGGTTGCCCCGCCCTTTCAGGGCTGGGTGGGTTTTCGGTGAGCAACCCGGGGCTGCGGCGCGGCGCGCTTTACCCCTGGCTTTGCTGTCTCGCCCCGGTGCGGCTTCAATTGACCTGTCCACATGCGGGTGCATTCTGCGGCATGAACTCACCCGACCAATCAGATCGCGATGAAGCCGACGGCCTCGCCTTCCGCGAGCAGTGCCGGCGGCAGATGGCGCGGCCTTTGGAGGCGCGGATGAAGTATGGCTGGTGCCGGGTGCATCGTCCGGTGCTGGACACGCCGGGGGTGCGCGTCTTCGACAGCACTCAGGAGTATCGCGAGTGGTGCGCGAAGCATCTGCCGGCGTATCTCGGATTCCAGCCTGCACCCGCCGAATGAACGAGCGCTTGCCATTCAATCCGCTGCAGGCGCAGCAAGTAGCGGAGGCTTTCAATGCCGCCGGAGTGAACTACCTCTTCATCGGCAAGAGCGGCGCCATCCTGCTGGGTTATCCGGGGACGACGCAGGACGTGGATGTGTTCCCTGAGAAGTCAGAGGAGAACGGTCGCCGCATCGTTGCGGCGCTGGCGGCGCTGGGGTTCGATCCCGACGCGGCGACGCAGGCCGAGGTTATCCGTGGCAAAGACTTCGTGCAGTTGAAAAACGGCCCGTTCGATCTCGACCTGATCTTTGCGCCGGATGGGATCGAGAGTTTCGCCGAAGCCAGGGCGCGGGCGGTGCAGGAGGACATCTTTCCCGTCGCCAACCTGCGG
>JANOZA010000578.1:0-15498 GCA_031429155.1 Verrucomicrobiota bacterium
CGATGGCGGGAAGGTGCGCACCATCATCCGCTTCGGCCCCATGTTCCTCGGCGCACTCGACAGCGATGGGAATCTCCTCGCCAATCGCGGCCTGCTGCCCGCCATTTATCCAGACCAGGCGTATCGCGACCGCTCCGTGCCCGTGAGCCGCACATGGAATTCCGAGGTGGCCAACAACCCGCGGATGCCGGACCAGCCACCCGCCGCGCTGCCGCGGACCTTTGCGAATTTCGGCCAGCTCCTCGCCGCGTATCGCACCACGCCATTCCTCAACGAACGGCGTCTGAACACCGAGCGGCTCATCGAGTTCGACTGGCTCTCGCTGGAGGGCAGAGCGCCCACGCTCAACGTGAAGGTCGGCGAGACCGTGCGCTTTCTGCCGGGCGATACCTACACCCGCTACTGGCTGGATGATGAAGAAACGGCGCGCCCCGCGGAGATCGTGCTCGGCGGCGCGGGCGGGGGACTGGAAATCACCGGCGGCACTGTGCCGGGGGCCTATCGTCTCCGGCTGGAGGGCAGGACGGTTGGCAACCCCTGCACGCATCCCGAGCCATTCCTCCTCGTGGTGAGTCCCCCCGGCGTGGCCCCGCGCGGCGGCAATGCGCCCGCATGGGTGACGACCTCGACGCTGTGGGAGGCCGGCACCGAAGCGAAGCAGCCGCGCTTCAACCAACGCAGCGACCTCAATGAATGGTGCGATGCCGTGGGCTGCGGCCCGGTGATGCTGGCGCTGATGATCGCGTGGGCCGAGCAAAATCAAAATGTTCCCGGGGCCTACTGGAACCGCACCACTTCCAGCGTGACCACCCGCCGGGCCAGCGTGCGGAACATTGACTCCCCCACGCGCTACGTCACGGATGATCCCAGCGGCACCATGTTCGCATGGTATGAATGGCTGCACGACGAGTGCGACGTAGCCTGTTGGGCCAATGGTGCCGGCTCCTCCATGCCATGGGACGTGGGAAACACACTGGAGTCCTACTTCAGTCTGGCCACCTGGTCGCTCTACCTGCCTCAGCTCCTCGGCGATCCCGGCACCAGCTATGCCGGTGGCAGTTGGCATTGGGAAAACGACGCCTGGGGCGACGACTGGGACGAGGCCGGCATCCGCGTGGCCAATGCCATCAAAGCCGGACGCCCCGGCGGCGTCTATTACATGGAGCACTGGCACTACGCCATGGCCTGGCGCTACCGGAAGACCAAGTATGAACTCAAGGCCGGCAACACCGTCCTCCAGACCAAGATCGCCCGCCACTTCCGCGTGAACACCGGCTGGGGCGACGGCGACGAAAAGGACGCCGTCTGGAACGCCTACGACATAGACGGCTGCTACCTGCTGAACATGTTCCAGCGCCGCCTGCCGCCGCCGTGAGACCGGGCGGAGTACCGCCTGTTTGGAGTTCAGCCTTCAGGCTGATCGTTCGGAGTTCAGCCTTTAGGCTGATCGTTCGGAGTTCAGCCTTTAGGCTGTGCTTCCCGGAAGCTCCGCGCCGCAGCCTAAAGGCTGAACTCCGAGCGATGAACTCCAAACGATGGACTCCGAACGAATCACACCAGCGCCGCGCGCAGTGCCGCCATTTCTTCATCGAGAGCCTCGCTGGAACTAACCGACTGTGCCAGCTCCGCGCGGATCAGTTCGCGCCAGCGGCGGCGCAGGCGCATCGCCACGGAACGCAAGGCCTGCTCCGACATGCCCAGCCGCTCGCCCATCGCGGCGTAATGCTCCGGCGCTTCCCCCGCGTCGGAGAACATGGCAGCAAAGATCGCCGCCTTGCCCGAGGCGCTGCATTCATCACCCAGCGCGCGGCGGGAGCGCGCCATCACATCCATCGCCCACACACGCTCGAACGCCCGCTCCGGCGTCTCCGTGTCCACCGCCAGAGCCGTGTAGCCCTCCTCCGCCTCCGCCTCCAGCGACACATGCGCCGCGCCGCCGCCGCGCTTCGTCGCCGTCGCACGCGACTTTTCATCGCTCAGGTGATTGCGCATTCCGGCGAGCAGGAACGAGCGGAACTTCCCGCGGCCGGCCTCGACATTGGCCAGCGACCGCCGCGCCAGCAGCGTGGCCATGAATCCCTGCACGGCATCCTCCGCATCCTCCGGCGTGCAGCCCCAGCGCCGTGCGAACGCATAAAGCGGACGCCACGATTCCCGGCAGAGTTGCTCCAGCGCCACGCCCGCCACCGTGTCATCGCCGCCGGCGGTGACGACGAGGCTCCAGCGCGTGGTCAGGAATTCATCGGGCATTCCCGCCTTGTAGCAACAGTTGCTCCCGCACTCAAACTACAAATCTGCGCTGCGGCGTAAACTTTCCGGCGGACGTTGGCTGGGCATTTGTAAGCGCAGCCCACCGCGACGCTTGCGCAGCCGGTTGCGTGTGCGACTTCCGCCGCATGAATCGGCTGATGTTCCGTCCTCGCACCTCACTTTCCCGCTCCGGTTGTCTGTTCCTCTGCGCAACCCTGCCTGCCTTTGCGCTAAACAAAAAGAACGCCGGGCCGGACAAGGTGGAGATCAAATTCAATCTCCCGCCGCCCGCGCCACTCACCCCGGAGCAAGCGGCGAAGTCCTTCACCATCGAAAAGGGCTATCGCATCGAACTCGTCGCCGCCGAGCCGCTGGTGGAGGCGCCCATCGCCATGAGTTGGGACGACCAGGGACGGCTCTATGTGGTGGAGATGCGCGGCTACATGCACGACGTGCCGGGATCAAAGGACTTGGAGCCGCTGGGCCGGGTGAAGTTGTTGACCGACACCGATGGCGACGGGCGCATGGACAAGGCGAGCGTCTTCATGGATGCGCTGATTTTGCCGCGCGCAGTGATGGCGGTGAATGGCGGAGCGCTGGTCGCGGTGCCGCCGCAGTTGCTCTTTTGCAAGGACACCAACGGCGACGGCGTGGCCGATGTGAAGGGAGTGGTGGCCGAGGATTTCGGCAGCCGCACCGGTCAGCCGGAACACATGGCGAACTCTCCAGTGTGGGCCATGGATAATAACATCTGGGCCACCGGCTGGGGTACGCGTCTGCGCCAGCGCGGCGGCTTGTGGACGAAGGACACCGGACTGAGCCGCGGCCAGTACGGGCTTTGTCAGGACGATGCGGGCCGGCTCTACTTCAACTACAACTCCGACCTCCTGCGCTGCGACCTGCTGCCGGCGGAGGCTTATGCGCGGAATCCGCTGCTGCGCGGCGAAGCTGGCATCAACGTGAGGGTCATGAAGGACCAGACGGTCTGGCCCGCACATCCGACGCCCGGTGTGAATCGCGGCTACGAAGCGAAGACTCTGCGTGCCGACGGCTCGCTCAGCGCCGCGACGGGCACCTGCGGAGCGCTCATATACCGCGGCGACGCCCTGCCGGCCTGCCGCGGGAACGCCTTCATGCCGGAGCCGTGCGGCAATCTCGTGAAGCGTGCGGTGCTCACGGAACGGGACGGTATTGTCTCAGCGGAAAATGCGACACCGGGGCACGAGTTTCTGACTTCCACCGACGAACGCTTCCGTCCTGTCGTCGCTGCGGATGGCCCCGATGGCGCGCTCTACGTGGTGGACATGTATCGCGGGATCATTCAGCACGCCGGCTTCCTCACCCACTACCTCATTGCCAATATCCAGGCGCGAAAGCTCACGCTGCCGCTCGACCGCGGACGCATCTGGCGCGTGGTGCCGGAAAAAGCAGCGCGTCCGCAGACAGTGAAAATTCCCGCCGGGGCGAAGGAGCGCGCCGCTCTGCTCGGTCACGCGAATGGGTGGGTGCGCGATACCGCGCAGCGGCTGCTCGTGGAAACCGGGGCTCCCGCCGCGCCGCCGGTGGTTGAGATTTTGAAATCACCCGCAGCACTGACCAGGCTCCATGCGCTATGGACGCTCGACGGCCAGGGCGCGATGCCACCGGAGGCACTGCGCGCCGCGTTCAAAGACCCCGATGCCCGGGTGCGTGCGGCGTCGGTGCGCATGGCCGGACGCGAGTTCGGGCCGGACCTCACGGCGCTGACAGACGAGAAGGACACCCTCGTCCGGGCGCATCTCGCCATCAAACTTTCCGCGCTTTCGCTGCCGGATGCCGACGCCGCGCTGGCCAAACTTCTCGCTGCCGGCACGCCTTCGCCGCTCGTCAACGAAGCCGCCCTCACCGGTCTGCGCGGTCGCGAATCCGCCTTCGCCGCCCTGCTCGCCGCACAGCCGGGCGCGGACAATTGCCGCGAAACCTTCGCCGCCCTCGCCACTCTCGTGAGCGCCGCCAACAAGGCGCAGCCGATCGAAGAAAGTCTTACGCTCGCCGCGTCCCGTCCCCAAAACGACGTCGTGCAAACGGCCCTGCTCAAAGGCCTTTCCGCGCCGGGCAGCGCGAAGCAGCCGAAACTCATCTGGCTGGACAAAGAGCCCGCCGCCCTCGCCAAACTGCGTGGAATCAAAGACGTGAAGCTCCTCGCCGCCGTGGAGTCCCGCATCGCGTGGCCGGGCAAACCCGGAGCACCCGAGCCGCCGAAGATCATCCCCTTCACGCCCGCGCAGACGGCGCTCTCCGATACCGGCCGCACCATCTACACGGCCCTCTGCGCCGCGTGCCATCAGCCCCACGGCTTCGGTCTCGATGGTCTCGCGCCGCCGCTCGTGGACAGCGAATGGCTGCTGGGCAATCCGGACGTTCCCGCCCGCATCATCCTCCACGGCATGGCCGGCCCGGTGAAAGTCGGAGGCCGCAACTGGAACCTCGCCATGCCGCCGCTGCCCCAACTCACCGACGAACAAATTGCGGGCGTGCTCACCTTCCTCCGCCGCGAGTGGGATCACAACGCTTCGCCGGTGGAGACCGCAGCCATCACCGAAGTGCGCGGGAAATTCAAAGACCGCACCGCCGCCTGGACCGCCGCAGAACTGAAGGGCGGCAAGAAGTGATGCCGGGCGGAATTGAGTAGCGATGGAATGCCGGCATGATGTGCAAGGAGGCGGCGACATCGTCTTCGGCTGTCTCCCGGAGCCGGCTGCTGTCGCCGTTTTAACCATGCGCGCAGAGCCACTCTAAAACGCACTGCGCTCCGAGACGCCACAGCCCCCGGCAGCCCATAATAGAGGCAGGCCACTTCTAAATCCGGGCAGTGCTTTCGAATCATTGACGCGGCATCTCTGACGGAATATCGAGCGGCCCGATAACGCGGCTCAATCTTCCATTCCCTCACCATGCCCATAGACCTGCGAAGCGATACCATCACCCAGCCCACCCCCGCGATGCGCGAGGCCATGGCCCGTGCGGAGGTGGGCGATGACGTGTTTGGCGACGATCCGACCGTGGCGCGGCTGGAGGCTCGCGTGGCGGAGTTGCTCGGCAAGGAGGCAGCTGTGTTCACGGTTTCCGGCACGATGGCGAATCAACTGGCGCTGCGGGCGCATACGGAGCCAGGCGATGAAATTCTTATCGAAGGCCACGCCCACATTTACTACTACGAAGGAGGCGGCCCCGCGGCGCTGGCGGGGGTGATGTGCCACTGTCTGCCCGGCGTGCGGGGCGTCTTCAGTGCGGCGGATGTGGAAGCTGCGCTGCGTCCACCGGATCAGCACTTTTCGCCGACGAAACTCGTCTGCGTGGAAAACACCCACAACCGCGGCGGCGGCAGCGTCTGGCCGATGGAGCGTATCCGGGAAGTCGCGGCGGTGTCCCGCGCGCACGGCCTGCGGCTCCATCTGGACGGCGCGCGGCTGTGGAATGCGTCCGTCGCGACGGGGATCGCCGAGCGTGATTACGCGGCGCCCTTCGACTCGGTGGCCGTGTGTTTTTCCAAAGGCCTTGGCGCGCCCATCGGTTCCGCGCTGTGCGGGACGCGGGAAGTCATTCAGCGGGCGCGACGGTTTCGGAAAATGTTCGGCGGCGGCATGAGGCAGGCGGGCATCATCGCTGCGGGTGCACTCCACGCGCTGGAGCATCACCGCGCCCGGCTCGCCGAAGATCACGTCAACGCTCGCGCCCTGGCGGAGGGATTGGCTGGTCTGCCGGGAATCGAAATTGATCCTGCCAGCGTGCAGACGAACATCGTCCTCATCGGGACCCCGTCGCATTCCGCCTCCAAGCTCGCCAGTCAGCTCGACCAGGCCGGGCTGCGCCTGCTCGCGGTGGGGCCGCACACGCTCCGTGCCGTTACCAGTCTGATGGTTTTGCCGGAACAGATTCCGGTGGCACTTGAAATCTTTCGGCGGGGCCTCGGGGCAGGGGAGTGATTACGCATCGGCGCTTTTGATGCGCGCGAATGCCTCCAATGCGGCCTGGCGCGCGCGCGAGTGATTGACGATAGGCCGGGGATAGCTGCGTCCAAGTTCGACTCTCGCGGCGAGCAGGATGGCCGGCGGCGCATTCTCCGGCTGATGAATCCACTTCGCGGGCAGCCCGGCAAGTTCCGGGCACCATTTGCGGACGTAGTCGCCGTTTGGATCAAAACGCTCGCCCTGGGAAGTGGGATTGAACACACGGTAATAGGGTGCCGCATCCGCGCCGCATCCGGCGGTCCATTGCCAGCCAAGGGTGTTCTGCGCGAGGTCGGCATCAACCAGCGTGTCCCAAAACCAGCGGGCGCCTTCCTGCCACGGAATGAGCAGATCTTTGACGAGAAAGCTGGCGACGACCATGCGCACCCGGTTGTGCATCCAGCCTGTCGTCCACAGCTCCCGCATCCCGGCGTCCACGATGGGATATCCGGTGAGCCCCTTTTGCCATGCGCTCATATGGGCCGGGTCCATGCGCCACGGGAGTTTGTTGAAATCGGCGCGGAGCGGCTCGGTTGGCGTGTGGGGAAAGTGGTAGAGCAGATGGTGGGCGAATTCGCGCCAGCCCAGTTCGGCAAGAAATTGTGAGTGGCGCCACTTCTCTATCGGAAGCCCGCGGATCGCCGCCATTTTGCTCAAACCATGCCAGACCTGTCGCGGGCTGATTTCACCGAAGTGCAGGTGAGGTGAAAGCCGCGAAGTCCCCGCAGCATCGGGGCGATTACGCTGTTCCGAGTAGTCATCAAACGCGCTGTCCATGAACCGGCTCAGATTGGCGGCGGCACCACATTCTCCAGGCTGCCATGCAAAGTGAAGTCCGCCGGCCCAGTTGATTCCCGGCTCCAGTTTCAACTCATCGAGAGCGAGCGACTTCGGCCATTTGGAAGGACCGGAGAGAGTAGCGGGTGCCGGCAGCGGCTCGCCGGGATCGGGCTTGGTTAGACAATGCCGCCAGAACGGTGTGAAGACCTGGAACGGCTTGCGGCTCTGATTCTGGATCGTCCAGGGTTCGTGTAGCAGCGCAGCACTGAAGCTTTCCGCTTCCAGTCCATCAGCGCGGAGGGCTTCCTTCACCACCGCGTCGCGGGCGATGATGGCGGGCTCGTAGCGGCGATTCCAGACTACCGCGTCCGCGCCGGTTTCCTTCGCCAGCGTTTGCAAAGATCCCAGCGCCGAGCCGCGCCGGATGGTGAGCCGCGAGCCGATTTCACGCAGCCGGGTATCCAGTTCCCGAAGCGACCGGTGCAGCCACCAGCGCGACGCTCCCCCCGGCTGCCAGAGTGACTCCTCTTGCGGCGACCAGATAAAGACGGGCAGGACTGCGGTGCCGCGCTTTACGGCGGCATCCAGTGCGGGATTATCAGCGAGCCGGAAATCCTGGCGGAGCCAAAGCAGGGTCGTTTTGTTCATGGGTGGGGGAATAGATGTAAGCATTGCCGTCGGGAAACGCAGGTTCCCGGATGCTTGTCGCGTTCAAAGCGGAAGAGCGGGTCGGTTATACGCCTGCGGCGTCCGGCGGGATGCGATTCTTCAGGAGGTGAGATGAATGGTCCCGGCACCGTCTCTGCGGAACTTGCATTCTTTATTGGGGAGTCTTAAGCCCTCTTGCCATGGATCTCCACTTTCACTGTCCACACTGTGACCAGCATTTGTCCGGCGATGTCCCGCCGGTGGGCAGCGAAGCGACCTGCCCGGGTTGCGGTCATAATTTCAAAGTGGCTGGCGCCAAGCCTGTGCATCATCCCCATCACCCGCCGAGCCGGGAGCAGGTGCGGCGTGACGAGGCGCGCGGTCGGACTATGGTCTTCCTCATTATCGGCGGCGCGGCGCTGCTGCTGGGCCTGGCGGTTTGGGGAGTCTCCATCGCGATGTCGTGGCGCCAGGAGGGGGAGGAACTGCGCGAGCCAAAACCCGGGGCGAGGGAGGCCTTTCGGGAGGCCTTTGATCGGCAACAAAAGTAGCGGAAAGAGAGAGAACGGCCAGCAGTGGCTGCCGCCGCTCAAAAATTCACCCTGCCGGGGAGCCGCCTCTCAAAAAGGGTCTGTGCAATTTTTTGCCGCAGTTGGCTTGCACCATGCTGGCAGCCGTTCACGATCCGCAGACCTGCCCACCCGAATATGTTTCACAACATCCATCTCAATGACCTGCCGCTCGACGGGAAGTTCTACGAAGGTGAACTCCGGACGGATTTGTTCGGACTGACTGCGGCGGATGATCCGAAGTTTGTGCCGCCGGTGACTTTTGGCCTTACGGTGAGCCTTGATGGGGCTGATGTGGTCATCGAAGGGTGGATCCGGGCGCGTTTTGAAATGGAGTGTGCGCGGTGTGGACAGTGGTTCCCGATGGACGTGGATTTGGAGAATTATTACTCCCAGGAGCCGCGGGACGGAGCCGCGACACTCGACTTGACATCGCAAATCCGGGAAGACATACTCCTCGCCCTTCCCGGCTACCCCCGGTGCGAAGATTCCAACGTCGAAAGCCGGACTTGCCCTGCAGAGGGGCAGTTTGCTGCGGAGAGTGAGTTTGCCCCACTTGACCCCGCCGAAACTGTGGAACCTGAGCACCGCGATGTTTGGGGGGCACTCGATAAGCTCAATCCCTCCGCCGGATCGCCTGCGCGTCCGAAAAACTAATCAATCACCTATCTTAATCCCATGGCCGTACCTAAAAGACGCTCTTCCCGTTCCAAACAAAAAATCCGCGCGATGTCCAAGCGCTGGAAAGCCCCCGGCTTGAAAACCTGTCCCGACTGCAATGCAGCCGTGCCGGGCCATGTGGCTTGCCCGTCCTGCGGGACCTACCGCGGCCGCAAAGTGTTGAAGGTGGCTGAAATCGCCTGATTTCCGGCGACGTCGTAATTTTCAAAACCGCCGGTGCCGCGAAGGTGCCGGCGGTTTTTTCGTGGCCATGTTCATTTCGGAGATTTTCTACAGTATCCAGGGTGAGGGTGCGCTGACAGGCGTGCCTTCGGTGTTCATCCGGACGAGTGGATGTAATCTGCGCTGTCGCTGGTGTGACACCGGCTATGCCTCGTGGAAACCTGAGGGCGTGGAGATGAGTGTGGCGGAGATTCTTGCGGCGGTGGAGAAGTGGCCGGCCCGGCATGTGGTACTGACCGGTGGCGATCCGATGGTGGCCCGGGGGATTCGAGAACTGGCGCAGGGACTGAGGGATCGCGGGATGCATATTACGATCGAGACGGCGGGAACGGTGGCACCGGAGGAGATCGCGTGTGATCTCGCGAGTGTGAGTCCGAAGTTGTCGCATTCGACGCCACAGGCGGGGGAGATCGAGGCGGGGTGGATCGAGCGGCACGAACGGCTGCGATGGCAGCCGGAGGTTTTGAAAGAGTGGCTGCAATGGTGTGGGGACTGGCAGTTGAAGTTTGTGGTGTCGGCGGAAGCGGATGTTGAGGAAATCCGCGGAATGTTGCAGGAACTGGAGCGTGAGGTGGCGCCGGAGCGGGTGTTGCTCATGCCGGAGGGACGGACTGCGGAGGAGTTGCGCAGCCGGAGTCAGTGGCTGGTGGAGGTGTGTCTGCGGACGGGCTTTCGGTTTTGCCAGCGGCTGCACATCGAGTTGTGGGGAAATCGCCGCGGTGTCTGAGGAGATGCGATTGCCTCCGGAGTGGGGCCGGATTGGGTGGGGCTTTCCACTTTCCCCCTGATCTAATCGTGAATCCGGCTCTTTCCTGGCTCTACAGTGTGCAGCAATTCGGCATCAAGCCGGGGCTGGATAATTCTCGACGTCTGCTGCGGGAATTGCAATTGCCGGGGAGCAGGCAGCGATTTCTCCATGTGGCGGGAACGAACGGAAAGGGCTCGGTGTGTGCGTTTATGGAGAGCATCCTGCGCTGCGCAGGGGAGCGCACGGGGCTATTCACTTCGCCGCACCTTGTCAGCTTCTGCGAGCGCATGAGGATGCGTGGGGAAATGCCGCAGACCGGGGAGATGGAGGAATCAATCATGGCCCTGAGGGCGGTGGTGTCCGGATGGGACCCGCACCCGACTTTCTTTGAACTGACCCTGATGCTGGCCCTGGACTGGCTGGATCGGCGGGGGGCGGAGGTGATCGTGCTGGAGACGGGCATGGGCGGACGCTGGGATGCGACGAATGTGCTCAAGCCGGTGGTGAGCGTCATTACTCCCATAGCGATGGATCACGAGCAGTGGCTGGGGAGCACGCTTGCGGAGATTGCGTCAGAAAAGGCGGGGATCATTAAGCCGGGGGTGCCGGTGGTGAGCGCACCGCAATTGCCTGAGGCGGAGGAAGTGCTGCGGATGGCGGCTGCAGAGGCGGGGGTGCCAATCACTATGATAAGTGAGCCCTGGGCGGGATCGTTGCCGCTGCCTGGGGAGCATCAGCGCTGGAATGCGGCGCTCGCCGTGGAGGCCTTGCGGGCGGCGGGATTCTCTCTGCCGAATTCAGTGATCGAAGTGGGGCTGTCTAAAACCGAATGGCCTGCCAGGTTTCAGTTACTGCCTGGTGGTCGGATCATAATAGACGGCGCGCACAATCCCCACGGGGCTGCGGCCACAGTAGCGGCGTGGCAGGAAAAATTCGGAAACGAGCGGGCGACGGTAATTTTCGGTGCCGTTGAGGCGAAGGACCACGCCGCGTGCATCGGGTTGCTGGCCGGAATCGCCCGGCGATTCCTTTTCGTGACGCAGCTCAGTCCGAGAGCCGTTTCGGCAGAGATTCTCGCAAAGCGTTGCCCCCCAGGCGTGGAATCTGGCATTTTTTCCTCCCTGGCAGAGGCGCTGGAGGTTGCCGGGGAATTGCCGGAGCGCCAATTGATTTGCGGTTCGCTCTATCTCTGCGGCGAGGCACTGTCCTTCTACGGTCATGGCGCATTCGAACCGAGCAGCCAGTAGTGAAATCTTGGGGGAGAGGGCCGGCTCCCAAACTTCCGGGTATTTTCACTTGATAATTATAAGAAAGTTCAGTAATTATAAGAAATCAGGAGGCGGTATTCGCTTATTCCCCTGCACAGGGGGCCGTGGCCTGACTTTATTGCAACCAATGGATCCAAACCCTACAAACATGATGAAAAAAACCACTGCCATCCTCGCCACGCTGGCCACCAGCGTTTTTACAGCCACTGCCGGCACTCCGGCTCCTGCTCCGGTCGCAGCCTGCATAGTCCCGGCAAACCCATGCGCAGGCTTGATCAGCTACAACAATGCAGAACTCCTCTACGCTTACACCGATTTCGATGGTGCCGGTGAAAACGGCGACGGCGTCGTCCTGCGTACGGAATATGGAGTTATGGACAATTTCTATGTCACCGCCACCGGCCAGTATCATGACGCCGGTATCATTGATATGTGGTCCGTTTCCGGCGGCGTGGGCGGCTATGTGGCCCTGTCCGAGAACATCCACCTTGCTGCTGATGGCGGCATCCTGTGGGTAAATTACGATGTGGACAGCACCGCCGGCAGCAGCGCAAACAATGGTTGGAGCGATGACGATGTAGGATGGTATGTGCGCCCGCACATTCGCGCCAAGTTCGGCTGTTTTGAAGTCCATGCCGGTGCCCAGTACAGCGAGGTCAGCGACTTCAATATAGATGAGTGGTCGGTCTTTGCAGACCTCTATTACCAAGTCGCTCCCGGTTGGGATGTGACTGCCGGGGCAGCCTACAGCAGCGAACGCACCACCTTTACCGGCGGTGCCCGCTACCGGTTCTAATTCCCAGTCGGCCCAGTCATAACGGGAGACTTTCCGATCGCTTTACGCGCCGGGGAGTCTCCCAAAATTTTTATTTGCAAAGTATACGAAAGCTCTGTAGGTATTAGAAATCAGGATTCGAGTCTTATGTCAATTTGCAGGAGAACCGAAACCTGATGCGGACTTGGTCCGCAAAAAGCAAACCAACAACAACAGAACCAAAAAACTGATGAAAAAAACAGCAACTATCCTCGCCTCCCTCACCATTGGGATTGGCAGCGTCCTCGCCGGCCCCGCGCCGGTTGTTTCCACCGCCAGCACTGGCAAAGGCTCCCCGCCCCCGCCAGCTCTTGACCGCTGCGCCGGTCCGATCAGCTACAGCAATGTCGAGTTGAGCTATCTCAACACCGACGTTGACGGAAATGGCGGAAGCCTTGACGGCGCGACCCTGCGCTTCGAGTACGCACTCGCCCCGAACTTCTACCTGACCGCAGGCGGCGACTACAGCACCGGTGACGGCCCGGACTATGGCAGGCTGGACTACGGCAGCCTTCTCGACGGCACGGACCTTTGGACCGTTCGTCTGGGCGTCGGTGGCTCATGGGCCTTGTCTGAGAATTTCCACCTCGTTGGTGAAGTCGGCGCGATGTATTTCGATGCGTCGACCGAACTGAATATCGTCCCGGGACCAAATGACACCTTTGAAGGTTATCACGCTGAATACGGCGAGAGTGACTGGGGATGGTATGTCCGTCCGCACCTCCGCGCCAAGTTCGGCTGCCTCGAACTCCACGCCGGTGCCGAGTATCAGGATGCCTACGAAGACAACTGGGCTTTCTTCGGCAATGTGTACTACCAAGTTGCACAAGGCTGGGATTTGACTGCCGGCTACCGTGAAGGTGACGACAGCACCCAGTGGAGTGCTGGTGTGCGTTACCGCTACTAAGCTACCCGCCGACGCATTTCGGTATTAAATTCAGCGACCTCCCGGTGTCCAAGCCGGGAGGTCGTTTTTTTTGACTTGCGCCTTCAGAATTCCAATGGGACGGTCTTATCGCGGGCGCCGGATTACTCATTACTTCAGTTCGCTATCCGCCGTTTAGCGGGCTCGCCCCGTCAAGCAAAAGCAACCAAACAACAACAAAACCAAAATCTGATGAAAAAAACAGCAACTATCCTCGCCTCCCTCACCATTGGGATTGGCAGCGTCCTCGCCGGCCCCGCGCCAGTCGTTCCTACCGCCAGCACTGGCAAAAGCTCCCCGCCACCGCCAGCTATTGACCGCTGCGCCGGTCCGATCAGCTACAGCAATGTCGAATTGAGCTACCTCAACACCGACGTTGACGGAAACGGGGGAAGCCTCGACGGCGCTACCCTGCGCTTCGAATACGCGCTCGCCCCGAACTTCTACCTGACCGCGGGCGGCGACTACAGCACTGGTGACGGCCCCGACTATGGCCCTGCCGCTTACGGCAACCTCTTCGACGGCACCGATCTGTGGACCGTTCGTCTGGGCGTCGGCGGCTCATGGGCCTTGTCCGAAAACATTCACCTCGTTGGCGAAGTCGGCGCCATGTATTTCGATGCCTCGACCGAGTACACTTTTCGTCCGATGGTTACACCGGCCGGCAGTGCGATTATTGATACCCATGGTTCCATCGGCGACAGCGACTGGGGATGGTATGTCCGTCCGCACCTCCGCGCCAAGTTCGGCTGCCTCGAACTCCACGCCGGTGCCGAGTATCAGGATGCCTACGAGAACAATTGGGCTTTCTTCGGCAATGTGTACTACCAAGTCGCCCCAAGCTGGGACGTGACTGCCGGCTACCGTGAAGGTGACGACACCACCCAGTGGAGCGCTGGTGTGCGTTACCGCTACTAAGCCACTCGCCGACGCAATTCGGTATTAAATTCAGCGACCTCCCGGTGTCCAAACCGGGAGGTCGCTTTTTTGTTTGCGTTCAGGCCGATCAGCGGACTATTCGCCCGCATCGGATGGCAGTTCTTCCATTCGTTGTTCCGAAGATTCCGCGGCTATCCGGGACAGTGACAATGGAACTCAATACACCGAAGCTTGGGATAGAGAATAATGGCGATGCTTCATCTATGCCTGCTCCTCCGCTCATTGAGCGATCCACAATCGAAACCGGCTTTCCTTCGGGCCAATCCTCCCTGATGAGAACTCCACCCCTTTTCACCCCATTTCGATACCCATGACCGCGACTCTTCTGGTGATCCCCTGCTTCAATGAGAGGCAAAGGCTCCCGCAGTTTCTACCCGGCCTGTGCGGGGCGCTGAAAGGACAGAGCGGTTTTCGCATCCGGGTAGTGGACGACGGCTCCAGTCCTGATCAGCAAGCGTGGCTGACGGACTACGTGGAAAGCCTGCGCACAGACTTCCCCGCTCTGGATCCGGCGCAGTTGAATCCTCAAAACCGGGGCAAGGGCGGGGCCATTTACAGCGGCTGGGACCGCCCGGATGGAGCGGAGTTGCTTGCCTTCGCCGATGCCGACGGTGCGGTGCCGACGGAGGAAATCACCAGGTTGCTGCGCCTGATCGCCGGCGAGCCGGGCAAGGCACATTACGCCGTGAGGACGGGCGAGTCCGGCACCAAAGTAATCCGCAGCCTTCACCGGCGAATGGCGGGAGCCGTCTTCCGGTGGCTGGTGCGCCGCATGTTCCGGTTTCCCCTGCCCGACACCCAGTGCGGATTCAAGATCATCCCCGCTGCCGCCTTCGCCGCCATTCGTCCGGCGCTTCAGGAAACCCGTTTCACCTTCGATGTAGAACTCACCTGGCACCTGCTCCACCGCGGGGTCTCCATTGACGCGCACCCCATCCATTGGACCGAAAGCCCTGGCAGCCGCCTCGGTGCGGGCAGTGCCTGGGCCATGTTCCGTTCCCTCCGGAACCTCCGCCGCCGTCTCGGCGACTGGCGGCAGGATTGATCCTCTCAGCGCTTCACCGGCCCGGGTGTTTCCGACACCAGGATGTCCTCCTTCCAGACCTTGTGCACCTGGAGAGTCCCGTCGGGGTTCCAGTAAAAATTATCCCCCTCGTGTTTTCCGTTCACGAAACTGGTCTTCGTCTTCTGCCTACCGTCCACAAACCACTCCTCCACGAGCCCGTGGTAAACACCGTCCTTCATATGATAGCGCAACATGAGCTGGCCGTTCTTGTCATGCTGCACCGTTACTCCCGTGAACGGCTTCCCGTCGAGATAGTTGACGTCCTCCTTCCATTCGATTTTGGAATAAGGAACGGGTGCCGGCTCCGTTGGGGCTTCACTCCTCCCGCCGGATTGTTCAGATGGAGGGGAACAGGCCGCAGGCAGCATAGCGAACAGAAAGAGTAATTTCTTCATGGGTTCAGCGTGAAGCAGAGGCACACAGGATGCCACCAGAGAATCGGGCAACGCGATAACGCCGGATTCACTCCGGCCCCCCGCTTCACCGCAGCGGGGCGATGTGGGTGGGGATTATCGTGCTGGATCAGGGATCATCCTCGTCCTCATCTGTTCCCGGGACCCCAGGCGGTGAAGGGAAACGCTGAATTATTCGCTCACAAC
>JANOZA010000579.1:0-1857 GCA_031429155.1 Verrucomicrobiota bacterium
AAGCTCCTGCCCTATCAGCGCAAGGACTTCACCGGCATCTTCACGGAACTGAAGGGCATGCCCGCCACCATCCGCCTGCTCGACCCGCCGCTCCACGAGTTCCTCCCCCACGACGCCAAGTCCCAGGCCGAACTGGCGAAGAAACTCGGCGTCAAACCCGAGGCCATTGAGCACCGGGTGCAGCAACTCCATGAGTTCAATCCGATGCTCGGTCACCGCGGCTGCCGCCTCGGCATTGCCTATCCGGAGATCACCGAAATGCAGGCCCGCGCCATCTTCGAAGCCGCCGCGGACGTAGCGAAGAAGAAGATCAAGGTGAAGCCGGAAGTCATGATCCCGCTCGTCGGCTTCAAGAAGGAGTTCGATCTCCAGGCGGAGATCGTTCACGCCACTGCCAGGAAGGTGATGGCCGAGAAGAAGATCAAGTTCGACTACCAGGTCGGCACCATGATCGAAGTCCCCCGCGGCGCCCTGACCGCTGACGAAATCGCAGTCGGCGCGGAGTTCTTCAGCTTCGGCACCAACGACCTCACGCAAACCGCGCTTGGCATCAGCCGCGACGACATGGGCAACTTCCTCATGCCCTACATCGAGAGCGAAGTGTTCAAGAAGAACCCCTTCGCCACGCTCGACACCACCGGTGTTGGCCAGCTCATGGAAATCGCCGTCGCCAAAGGCCGCAAGACCCGCCCTGACATCAAACTCGGCATCTGCGGCGAACACGGCGGCGACCCCGACAGCGTGAAGTTCTGCCACAAGCTGGGCCTCGCCTACGTCTCGTGCAGCCCCTATCGCGTCCCCGTCGCCCGCCTCGCCGCCGCCCAGGCCGCCATCGAGGAAAAGCGCGCCGCCGCCAAGGCCGCGCCAGCGAAGAAGGCTGCCAAAAAGAAGTAAGCCCGGGAGCGCCGCCCGTCCCGGCGGCTCATAGAACATCCCAAAAACTCCAACCGCCCCGGTCAGCAATGGCCGGGGCGGTTGCGTTTCCGGCACCATTCAAACCAACCGCCGCGAATGACACCGCAGTCCGTGCCGGGAGGCGGCGGGCGAAGCAAAATGCGACGCAGGTCAAAGATCTGCTCAGCGATCTGAGCACCCGTAGGCCGGCCACCGCGCGCCCCCTGCTCGTCATCCTCGACGGTTCCAAAGCCCCATTTTGGTGCGGTATCGTCCCGACGGAAGTCTCGACAGTTCGTTCGGGGGTACCGGCAAGGTGTTCACCGGCGTCAATGCCGGCACCAGTTCCAATGGGATTGTAATTCAGCCTGATGGAAAGATACTGGTCCTGGCGGGGTTCTACATGGGTGCCAATCAGGATTTCAGCCTGCTGCGTTACCATCCGAACGGCAGCCGGGATTTGAGTTTTGGCCAGGGAGGCATCGTGACGACGGATTTAGGGGGGGCGAATGACTACGCGAACTGTGTGGCGCTGCAGCGCGACGGCAGGATCGTCACTGCCGGTTCCACGTATGACGGCACCACGAGTTCCTATTTCCTCCAACGCTATTTGCCTGACGGGCAGCGGGACTTCTCGTTGAACTCCACGGGCAAGTTTATTCCCGGGATGGGAGGGGCCACCTCAGCGGGCATCGGCGGCATCTCTATCCAACGGAACGGAAAGCTGGCCGTTACTGGATCATCAAGTGTCGCCGGCGGCGAGTGGAAGCCCGTCCTGGCCCGTTTCCGCACGGAGCACTTTGGCAGCCACGAAAATAGCGGCCCTGGTGCGGACCTGAACGATCCCGACGGCGACGGGCAGGTGAACCTCATAGAATTCGCCACCGGCGGGCATCCGCGGAAGTTCACGCCGCCGGTGGGCGCGCTGGTGAAGAATTGCATGACGCCCCACATCAGCAG
Organism: Verrucomicrobiota bacterium; assembly: GCA_031429155.1. GTDB lineage: Bacteria > Verrucomicrobiota > Verrucomicrobiia > Verrucomicrobiales > V1-33 > V1-33. The sequence goes on from JANOZA010000579.1 coordinate 1,855, forward strand.
CGC
>JANOZA010000580.1:0-8489 GCA_031429155.1 Verrucomicrobiota bacterium
ACCTTACAGTACGTGGCTCCACCACCTCGCTGAGAAATCCGAAGAGCAGTCCCTCTCTTTCTGGCGCGAAAACCTCCGCCATCTCGACTCCCCCACTCCCCTGCCAGTGGACCTCACTCCCGGCCCGAAATCACCGCGCCGTTTCTCCGAAACTTCCGTCAAACTCGACGCCTCCGCCATCACCGCCGCGGCACGCCGCCTCGGCATTTCGCCAGGCACATTCGTCCAAGCCGCTTGGGCTCTGCTTCTCGCCCGCACGGCAGACACCGATGACGTCACCTTTGGCTCCGCCTTCTCCGGTCGCCCCGCCGACCTGCCTGGCGCAGATCGTATCGTCGGCCCGTTCGTGAATAATCTGCCAGTGCGGCTTTCCATCGCGAAAGATGACACCACCGCGTCGCTGCTCCAATCTGTGCAGAGTCGTCTCTTCGATCTCAGCGAACATCAGTCCACGCCCATCACCGCCGTGCAGGACTGCACGGCCATCCCATGGCAGAGCCGGGTGTTTAACAGCATCGCCGTATTCCAAAACTACCAGGTGCCTGACACCGCCAAGCATTTCGGCGAGGTGGCGATCGCGAGCTTTGTCGGCCCAATCCATACCAGCTATCCCCTCACCCTCGTCGTCACTCCCGGCGAACAGTGGAATGTCGCACTCATCTTCCAGGAGTCCACCTGCTCCGCCAAACGTGCGGAGCAAATTGTGACCGACTTCACCGCCCTCCTCGTAGCACTCGCCACGGACACTTCTGCCACCTGCGCGTCTATTATGGAGAAATGCAGTCTCCCCGCGGGCTGCGCCGTAACCTCCACGCCGACAATGTTGCGCCGGCCGGGAGGAACCGCTCCGCGAACCCCGATGGAAAAGAAACTCGCCCCGCTCGGGCACCGCGCTTTTGGTCTGACGGACATCACCACCGAGGATAATTTCTTCGATCTCGGTGGCGGCTCACTGCTGATGATCCGGCTCCACGCCGCCATCTGCACCGAGCTTGGACGCGACATCCCGCTCGTGGACCTCTTCCGCTTCCCAAGCATCGCCACGCTCGCGCGCCATCTCGATCCCGCCGCCAGTAACGCCACCAGTCCTGTCCCTGTTATGGATCAAACAACCGCCCGCGCCGCTGCGGCAAGGGCTGCCGCATTCAGAGCCCGCGACGTTCGCACCCGCTAATCCCCCCCCTACCTATGCCTACTGAATCCCCTGCCCCACTCGAAGGAATTGCCATTATCGGAATGGCTGGCCGTTTCCCCGGCGCGCCGGACATCGAATCATTCTGGAAAGTCCTGACTGAAGGCCGTGAGACCATCACCACCTTCGACCGCAGCGCACTGCCCGCTGAGGAACCATCACACGACGCCGACTACGTGCCGCGCCGCGGCGTACTCGACCAGCCTGAGTGGTTCGATGCCGCGTTCTTTAACATCGCGCCGCGTGAGGCTGAAACCATGGACCCGCAGCAGCGCATCTTTCTTGAGACATGCTGGCATGCGCTGGAGAATGGCGGCTGCGATCCTGAACAATTTCACGGCTCCATCGGCGTCTTCGCCGGCATGAGCAACAACTCGTGGCTCCAGCATCGCGTTCTGCTGAACAAAGAGCTGCGCGCGCAGGTTGGCTACGAAGCCGCGATGATCTGCAACGAAAAGGACTACCTCGCCACCCGCACTGCTTACAAACTGAACCTCCGCGGACCCGCACTGAACATCTACACCGCCTGCAGCACTTCGCTGGTCGCAGTGTGTCAGGCAGTGCAGGCGCTGCAGAGTTTCCAGTGCGATGCCGCGCTCGCCGGCGGCGTCAGCGTTAAGTGGCCGCAGGAGCGCGGCTTCACTGCGCAAGAAGGCAGCATCTATTCACCCGACGGCCATTGCCGCCCTTACGATGCCGCAGCCACCGGCACGGTTTTCTCGAATGGTATCGGCGTCTTGTTGCTCAAGCGTCACGAAGACGCCGTGCGCGACGGCGATCACATCTGGGCTGTCATCAAAGGTGCTGCGCTGAACAATGACGGCTCGGATAAGGTCAGTTTCACCGCGCCCAGCGTGGACGGTCACTCGGATGTCATCGCACTCGCCCACGCGCTCGCAGGTTTCGATCCCGACACCATCGGCTACGTCGAGGGCCACGGCACCGCCACGCCCATCGGCGATCCCATCGAAGTCGCCGGCCTGACAAAAGCGTTCAGGCAAGGCACAGAGCGCACCAATTTCTGCGGCCTCGGCTCATTGAAGTCTAATATGGGCCACATGGACGCCGCCAGCGGTGTCGCCGGTTTGATCAAAGCCACGCTCGCCGTTCATCACGGCCAGATTCCTCCGACACTGCACTATAAATCTCCGAACCCATCGCTTCTGCTGGAGACGACGCCGTTCTTTGTCGTGCAGAAACTGCAGGAGTGGCAATCAAATGGCCCGCGCCGCGCCGGAGTCAGCAGCTTCGGCGTCGGAGGAACGAATGCGCACGTTGCGCTGGAGGAACGTGGTGCGGCTGACTCAGCCGCAATGACAGACGTGGCTGAGACCCCCGCACCTCAGTTACTCACCCTCTCTGCCAAATCCCCCGCTGCGCTCACCGCCACCTGCGAAAACCTCGCCGCATGGCTAAAAACGCATCCCGTCTCCCTCGCAGATGCCGCATGGACGCTGCAAACCGGCCGCCGCAGTTTTCCACATCGCCGGGCTATTTCCGCTTCCAGCGCCGAAGACGCCATTCGCCAACTGCACGACAATTCCGGCGCCGCTGCCAAACAGGACCGCTCGCGCGTGCCCGTCGTGCTCATCTTCCCCGGTCAGGGAGCGCAACACCTTCTCATGGGTGCGGAGACGTACGCTGCTGAGCAGGTTTTCCGCGATGCCTTTGATCAGTGTGCGGATCTTTTCCTGCCGCTGCTTCAGCTCGATCTGCGTTCGTTCCTCGCTCCGAACGGCGATGAGGAATCACTGCGCGCCCGGCTCAACGAGACGCGATTCACTCAGCCGGCGTTGTTTGCCGTGGAATACGCAATGGCGACTCTGCTCAATTCCTGGGGTTTCAAACCCGCGGGAATGCTCGGTCACAGCATCGGCGAGTATGTCGCCGCCACTCTGGCAGGTACGCTGTCGCTGGCAGATGCCGCCAGGATCATCGCCGCACGCGGACGGATCATGTTCGCGCAGGACTCCGGCTCCATGCTCGCCGTAAGATTGGCGGAAGCACAGGTCGCAGCCAGACTGCCCGCCACTCTCGACATTGCCACCATCAACGGCCCGGCCATAACTGTCGTCTCCGGTCCAACAGTTGAGATCACCGCCTTCGCCGCATCCCTGGAGGCTGAAAGAATCAGTGCGCAGGTGTTGCGCACCAGTCACGCTTTTCACAGTCGCATGATGGATGCGGCGCTGGAGGAGTTCCGTGCCGCGTGGAATGGCATCACGCTGCACAAGCCGGAGATGCTTTGGATATCCAACGTCACCGGCCAGCCCATCACCGCTGCCGACGCCACGTCGCCGGAATACTGGGTGAGACACCTGCGCAGCGCCGTGCGTTTCGCAGACGGCATTGCCACGCTGGCCGCCGAGGGACCGTGTGTCTTTATTGAGTGTGGTCCGGGCACTTCCCTGTCGCCACTGATTCGCCAGCACCCGGCGGCGAAGGAATGCGAGTGCGTGACCCTCTTTCCTCCGTCGAAAAACGATGGTGCCGATGAGTTCAATAACCTGCTCATAGGAATCGGAAAGCTGTGGCAGTCCGGAGTCACCGTAGATTGGAGTGCGCTGCACAAGGCACCGCGTCGCCGCGTGCCGCTGCCGGGATACCCGTTTGAGCGGCAGAGGTTCTGCCCGGACTTCACGCTGCCCGCGGGCACTCAACGTGATGGCGAAGGCTGGCTGCACTATCCGGAAGCGGGGAGCGCCGTCATCGCCGGGAGTGTTAAAGAACCGGCTACTCCCGTGCTGCCAATTCAGGAGCCTCAGTCGGTCCCGTCCGTCCAGGTGTCGCGGGCTGAACATCTCATTCAGGAAGTCCGCACGCTCCTCCACCGCACCTCTGGAATAGACATCTCACGAGCAGACCCGTCAGCGGCTTTTCTCGACCTCGGATTCGACTCTCTCTTCCTCACGCAGGCGAGCCTTGCGCTGAAAAAACACTTTGGCGTAAAGATCACCTTTCGCCAGCTCATGGAGCAGCAGTGCAGCATGACCGCGCTGGCCGCATGGCTGGATGAGAAATTGCCGGCTGGCAGCTTTTGCCCTGCGGTGCCTGCGGCTGCATCCTCTGCGTCGCCTCCGGCAGCGGGCCCAGTCGCAACGGGCTCAGTGGAGGATCGTCTCACGCGCATTGAAAACGCCATCGCGAGACTCGCTGGCTCCGCGCCGCCTGAGCCCTCTCCGTCCCATTCTTCGACGACCTTCACCATTCGCGTCAAAGAGCAGACTGGCTCCGGCGAAAAGAAGATCGCCTTCGGCCCCTTCCGTCCGATGGAGAAGACTCCAGCGGGCAGCCTCACGGCGCAGCAACGAGCACACCTCGACAAGCTCATCGCCGACTACGTGGCACGGTATCCTAAGACGCGTCAGTTCACCGCTGATCATCGCCCTGTCTTCGCCGATCCACGCGCCGTCGGCGGATTCAATCCACTATGGAAAGAGATGGTCTTCCCCGCAGTCACCGACCGCAGCGAAGGTCCGTATCTCTACGATATAGACGGCCACCAATGGGTGGACGTCGTCCACGGCTTTGGCTCAGGCTTCTTCGGCCACAAACCCGCGTTTGTCGTTGAGGCAATCAAAGAGCAACTGGATCGCGGCTACGAAATCGGCCCCACGTGCCCTATCGCCGGCGAAGTGGCGAAGCTCGTCTGCGAGTTTTCCGGCAAGGAGCGTGTGGCCTTTTGTAATACCGGCAGCGAGGCGCTCATGGCTGCCATCCGCGTCAGCCGCACGATCACCGGGCGTGACCGCATCGCCATGTTCGCGGGAGCCTATCACGGCATCTTTGACGAAGTCCTCGCGCGTCCTCTCGTGACGAATGGCGAACTGCGCACGATTCCCATCGCACCCGGCATCCCGGAGAGCGCGCAGGCAAATATCATCGTCCTGGAATACGGGCATCCGGAGTCGCTGGAGATCATCAAACGCCATGCACACGAAATTGCTGCAGTGCTGGTGGAGCCGGTGCCGAGCCGCCGGCCTGACATCGCGCCGGTGGAGTTCATACAGGAACTGCGGCGCATCACGGCGGAAGCTGGCACAGCGCTGGTATTCGATGAAGTCGTACTCGGCTTCCGCACGCATCCACAGGGCGCGCAGCATTTGTTTGGCATCAGCGCCGACCTCGTCAGCTACGGAAAAGTCATTGGAGGCGGGATGCCGCTGGGTGTGCTCGCGGGCACCAGTCGCTTCATGGACGCCCTCGACGGCGGCCAGTGGCAATACGGCGACGACAGCGCGCCGGAAGTCGGCGTCACCTTCTTCGCCGGGACGTTCATCCGCCACCCGCTGACGATGGCCGCCGCGCGCGCCGTGTTACACAAGTTGAAAGCCGAGGGCCCGGCGCTCCAGGCGGACAACGACGCGAAAGCGGCACGCTTCGTGGAAAAGTTGAATGGCATCTTCGCCGACAGCGGCGTGCCTGTTCACGTCACGCGCTACAGCAGCCTGTGGATGCTGCACCCGGAGCCGACGCTGAAACAATTCAGCCTCCTGTTCTACCACCTTCGCCTGCGCGGGATTCACATCTGGGAAGGACGCGGAAACTTCGTCAGCCTCGCGCACACCGAAGCGCACCTGGAACAAGTGCTTACTGCTTTCCGGGAAAGCATCGCGGCTCTCCAGGACGGCGGGTTTCTGCCTGGGGGCGCGGTGCATCCGGTGTCGGCACCCACGACGCCCGCGCAGCGCGAGATGTTCCTCCAGTCACAGCTCAGCACGGATGCTTCGCTCGCCTGCCACGAGAGCCTGACAGTTAAACTCGCCGGTGTGGTTGATCCCGGAATCGTGGAGCGTGTCCTGACCGAACTCGCCGCGCGGCATGATGCCCTGCGCGCATCCTTCAGCACCGATGGCCTGAATATGACGATCGCTGCGAAGCCCGCATGGCCGCTGCGCGTCGTTAACACGAAGGATCCGGCGGCACTCGCTGAGGAGGATTTCCTCAAACCCTTCGACCTCACCAGCGGTCCTCTCGTGCGAGCGACGCTGGCATTTATCAAACCCGTCAACGGCGGCGGACCGAAAGCGGCGCTCATCCTCACCGTGCATCACCTCATCTGCGACGGATGGTCCTTCGGCGTGCTCATGCATGAGTTTCCGTCACTCTATCGAAAGGCAGCCGGATTAGAAAACGTCCCGCACCCACAGGCTCCGACCTACGTTGACTATGTCGCAGAGCGTCTGCAGCAGCGTGAAGCGGGCGAGTTCGCGGAATCGGATAGATACTGGCAGGAGCAGTTCGCCACCATTCCCGCACCGCTCCAGCTTCCGGCCCCCGGCTCCCGCAGCACGCCCGGCGGACTGTCCGCGAGCACATTGAAAGCTGACTTCCCTGCGGCGCTTTCAGAAAAGCTGCGTGCGTTCTGCCGGGACCACAAGGTGACTCCGTTTGTTACCCTGCTGGCAACCTGGAATGCACTGCTGTCCCGACTGAGCGGGAGCAATGACATGGTCATCGGAACTCCGATGGCCAATCAGCCAGTCACCGGCCGTCCCGGGCTTGTCGGACACGCCGTGCAGTTTCTTCCGCTTCGCCTCCAAAACGGGCCGGGAGTCAGTTGCGCCGAACACCTGGATGCGGTGCGCAGCGTTTTCCTCTCTGCGCAGGAAAATCAGGACTGCACGCTGGGAGAATTGCTGGAGCGACTGCCGCATCTCCCGGCCAGAGAGCGCCAGGGATTTGTCAGTGCCACGTTCACTCTCGAGCCTGCCGCGCCGCCGCTCAGCCTCGCCCCTGACCTGAATGCAACCATCGAAGCGGCTCCCAAGCGCCGCCTGTTCTTCGAACTCAGTAATTTCGTGTTCGTGGACGGCGACCAGTTCCGCGTGGCGATCGCGTGGCGGGACTCGCTCTTTGACCGCGAGACGATCGAACGCTGGATTTCCAGTTGGTTCGTTTTGATTGATGGATTCCTCGGTGACCCAAGCCAGCCTCTGGCGTCGCTTCCCCTGCTGTCTCCGGAAGAAAAGAGGGTCGTCGTAGAGCAGTTCAATGAATCAGGCTGCGCCCCGTTTCCCCGGCGCAGCATCCATGAACTGTTCGAGGAGGTTGTTTCCCGGCGGGGTGAAGCCGTGGCCCTCGTTCAGGGAGCGGAGGAAGTAACCTATCAGGAGTTGAATACCCGGGCCAATAGCCTCGCGTGGCGTCTCCGTGGCCATGGAGTCGGGCCGGACACGCCGGTGGCAGTGTTTGCGGACAAATCGCCGGAGATGATCGCCGGCCTGCTGGGAATCCTCAAGGCTGGCGGTGCCTATGTGCCGATTGATATCAACTATCCAGCGGCGCGGGTGCGGGAGATTCTCGCCGATTGCGGAGCGACGCTGATCCTCACGGACAAGAGCGCACTCGGTTCCGTGCCGGAGGGCTTCACCGTGCTGATGCTGGACTCCGACTCCGCTGCTGAATCTGCGGACAATCCTCCCTGTCTCACTACGCCGGAAAATCTGGCCTATCTCATCTATACTTCCGGCTCCACCGGAGTTCCCAAGGGCTCGCCGGTGCCGCACCGGGGTGTGGTGCGTCTGGTGAAGCACCAGAACTTCGCCACCCTGGATGAGCAGCAGACGTTCCTGCTCTCGTCGGCTATTTCCTTCGACGCTTCGACGCTCGAATTGTGGGGTCCGCTGCTCAATGGAGGAAAGCTGGCGCTCCTGCCGGCGGGGTCGTTCTCACTAGAGGCGGTGGGCGAAGCGATTCGCCGTCATCAGGTGACAACACTCTGGCTCACGTCGGGACTGTTCACACTGATGGTAGACGAGCGGCTCGACGATCTTCGTCCCCTAAAGCAGCTTCTCACCGGCGGAGATGTCGTCTCTGCGGCCCACGCGGAGCGCGTGCTGAGAGAGATTCCGCATCTTCGTCTGATCAACGGTTACGGCCCGACGGAGAACACGACCTTCACCTGCTGCCACACAATCACGGCTGCGGACTGCCTGCGAGGCTCGTTGCCGGTGGGACGTCCTATCGCGCATACCTGTTGCTATATCGTTGATCAGTCCGGTCAGCCGGTGCCCATCGGTGTGACTGGAGAACTGCTGACCGGCGGCGCGGGACTGGCACGAGGCTACTGGAAACGTCCTGACCTCACTGCTGATAAATTCATCGCGGATCATTTCAGCAACGAACCAGGTGCAAAGCTCTACCGCACCGGCGACCTGTGCCGGTGGAGGCCGGATGGCACCATCGAGTTCACTGGCAGAGCCGACTCCCAGGTGAAGATCCGCGGATTCCGCATTGAGCCAGGAGAAGTGGAGCTGGCGATCCTTCAGCATCCCGCTGTGCAGCGCTGCTGCAC
>JANOZA010000581.1:0-8740 GCA_031429155.1 Verrucomicrobiota bacterium
GCAGCTCATGCAAGGGGGGAACACAACATCCGAGAGACAAGCCCGCTTCCAGGAAGCTGTTCGCACCGAAAACGTCAGCTCACGCTTCTCCAAAATCACCGACCCGATGGGCAACGTCACCACGTTCCACTACGACGCGAACGACAATCTCAAGGTCGTCCGTGACTTCGGCCAGCTGAACGACGTGCCCGGCTCGGCTGGCAACCTCCGCCTCGCCGAGTCGCGCTACGAATACGACGGGCTGGATCGCCGCGTCCGCTCGCGCGATTCGTTCTTCAGCCTCCCGTCGCAGGCGAACATCGGCGACGGCGAGCGCACCACCACCTTCGCCTACGCGCCCAACAGCGAATGCACCAGCATCACCGACGATCTGGGCCGCGTGACCACCTTCGCGTATGACACCGCCTGCCGCCCTTCGTCCATGACCAGCCCCGGCGGGAAATCGGTGATCGTCTTGCTCCGGGATCAGGCGGGCAACGTCACGCAAACCACGCAGACGGACCAGCCCGATCTCGGCGGGCCGCCGCAGGTCTTTGTGTGGACGAATGTCTATGATGCCTTGAATCGCCCTGTCAGCACCTCGGACAACGTCGGCAATACCAATCAATTTGCCTACGATTCGCGCGGCAACTGCACCAGCGCGACGGATCCGAACGGCAACGTGACGACGTACGTTTACGACGGACTTTCGCGCACGGTGAGTTCCACCACCTACCAGGGCGGGACGACCACGATCGTCAGCAGCGGCCAGTTTGCCTACGATGACAATGACAACTGTGTTTCCAGCACCGATGCCAACGGCAATGTCACGCTCCACGCCTACGATTCGCAGGATCGTCTCACGCAAACCACCCAGGCCGACGGCACTCATCACACACAGGTCTGGAGTCCGCGCAGCAATCTGATCGAGGAGACGGATGCGAACGGGACAATCATTACCCACACCTACGATCTGAACGACCGCTGCACTGCGAGCAACATCACGCCCGGATCGGGCGTGGCCTCGACGACGTTGGACGAGACGTTTGGTTACGACGGCGCATCACGGCTGGTCAGTGCGATCAATGACGTTTCCCACAGCGATTTTGAATACGATTCGCTGGGCAACTGCACTCGCGGTGTTTCGGGCGGTGTGGGCGCTGTGGTGACCCCGCATGACAGCGTGGGCAATCGTCTCTCTATGACCTATCCCGGCGGTCGCGTGCTGACCTATGCCTACGACGCGCTCGACCAGTGCACGAGTATCAATGAAAACGGCGCACCGCTCGCGAGCTTCAGCTACGCGGGGCCGGGCCGGGTGGCCCGGGTGATCTACGGCAACGGCACCAGTACCCAGGTGACCTACGACGGCCTGTCCGGCACACCCAATGCCCAGGATGATTTCGGTCAGGGCATGATCAGCAGTGTGACCCACGCGGTCCCGGGCACGACTGGTTCGCAAAGTTTTGCCGCGGTGAACCTGAAATGGGATCGTAACGGAAACAAGACCCTGCGCAGCGACACCATCTTCGCTCCGGCGATTCCACGGACGAACACTTTGGGTCTCCAATACGACGCTGCGGATCGTCTAACGCGCGTTACCGTGATTGGCGGCACCACCACCTTGCGCGACACGATTTACGGCCTCGACCTCATGGGCAATCGCACGAATGTAAGCGGCGCGGCAAGTTGTTCGGGAGCTTATGTCATGAACGGACTCACTCCCGGCCCGATGGATTTTCAGGTGAACCAATACACGGCGACGCCCTGCGATTCGCGGAGCTACGACGAGAACGGAAATCTCGTATCTCGCGGTTCGGCTGCCGGTTCGGTGACTTACCAATACGACTACGCCGGCCGACTGGTGAGCGTGGGCGTTTCAGGCAGTCCGGTCGTTGGCTACGGCTACGACGTGCTGGGCCGGCGTATTTCCAAGACCGTGTTCGGCACCGGCGGTCTTCCTCCAGTGACGACGCGTTTCGTGTACGATGGTGATGGAGTGATCGAGGAACGTGTGAACGGTGCCGTGGAGGTGAGCTATGTGCATGTCACCGGGTTAAAGGAAGAGATCCGCGAGAATGACACGGTGGTTTTCGAGATGCGCCGCAACGGGCAGGATTATTATTTCCACACCGATGACCAGGGCAACGTCCTCGCGCTCACCGACGCGAACGGCGTGGTCGCCGAGCGTTACGATTACGACGACTACGGCGCAGTGAAATTCCTCACGAGCGACGGCACGCCGACGAGCGCAACGTCGTCTTCCGTGGGTAATCCGTATTGCTGGCATGGCCTGCGCCTCGATGCGGAGATCGGTCTTCACAGCAATGACGGCGGTGGATACTTTGAGCGGCAGGCGGGACGTTGCTTAAGTCGCAATATCAGAACGGAGGTTCTGGAGAAGCAGCAGCGGGGGACCTACCGTTCCAACCCGTTATCTGGAGGTAACAACCCGTGGAGTGGCGGCGCGGCCCAGAAAGCGTCCAATGGCAAAAAGTATGAAATTTGGCTCAGAGTAAATGGCTCGGGGCGCCCGCTCTGACAGGCCATTTTCTCACGTGGGGAACCATGATGCTTCATGAAAATCGGCTTTTCGGCCCGCAAATCGCCATCGATGTGGTCGGTCCCGGTAATCGAGCACAAGTTCCTTCGATAGAGCCATTTTCGAGAAGCCTTCGTTGAGCGACTGCTGGCGGAAGGCGAGGAATCCGCCGGGGCGTCGGTCGGAGACTATCAGCGCGAGGCGGCGGAGAAGAATAGTGAATACGATTCCACGGCGTCGGCGCTGGAGGGGAAACGGGAACTCAACGCGGAGGAGACGGCGCGGCTCAAACAACTTTGGAAGAAGCTGGTGCGGATGTTTCACCCGGATCTCCACGAGCACTACCCGGAAAAGCGCAAGACCTATGAGCTGCATGATGTGAAGAATTATGACAGAATCATGGATGGCAGGCTCATTTTTGAAGACTATTGGATCCGATGAGTGATGAGACCTTTGTCACGGGAAGGTGGCATGGTTTGTCTGGCGAGCCGGGCTTTCCTTCCTCTGAATCCAATGATTCTGCTGTCAATGATTCTGTCTCAATCCATTCGCTGCTCACCCCCCTTTCTCCCGCCCTCTGGCCCGACCCAACGGCTGTTACAGGAGCCAACCGCCTAAAGCAAATTCCTAGCAATTATTTCTTGATCATGGGATGTGGTTTCTATAGGGCATAATGTTCGATTGGAAACTAGATAGGCCCCCCGATGAAATTCTGCCCCCTGCTCCTCATGTTCTTGTGTTCCTTCACCCGGGCGGAGGAACTGGCGCCGCTGGCCGCCGACCGCTCCGCGATCGAAAAAATTTATCACGATCACCGCACCGGCACCAAGCCGCCGTTCGAGCAAGCGATGCCACCGGCGCTGCTCGAACAACTGGTGCAGGCCTACCTCCGCAAGGAGTCGGTGCTCCAACAGGTATACGGCGTCGAGGTGACGCCCGCGATGGTCGAGGCCGAGGTCCAGCGGATCGACACCACCACCCGCGCGCCGGAAATGCTCGCGGAGATCAAGCTCGCGCTCGGCGGCGACCGGGCCCGCTTTGCTCGCGCCATGGCACGGCCACTGGTGGTCGAGCGGCTGCTCCGCCAGCGATTCGAAAACGACGACACGCTCCACGCTCCACAGCGGGCCGCCGCGGATCAGGCCCGGCAGGATTTGCGGGCGCAACGCGCGGTCGAAGGCATGCACGACAGCACCTGGCTGCTTACGCCGCGCCCGGCCGAGGATACCGCTCCCGCTCCCTCCACTCTTCCTCCATCGACCACCGGCTTCCAACCCTCCACTTCTGCCAGCTACTCCAACCAAGCCACCGCGCAGGCCGCCCAGGTGCTGGCCGGCGGACCGGAGCCAGTTGGCGGAAAGGAGCGCTACTTCGAGGACCTCGACTCCGAACTGCAAAACGTCCTCCGCGTCCAACTCCAGAAGCCCGGCGATGTCAGCGCCGTGATCGAGACGCCCACCGTCTTTCTCGTGTTCCAAGCGAAGGAGAAATCCGCCGCCGCTTTGACCGCCTCCTGTCTGACCGTCCCCAAACACAACTACGACGATTGGCTTGCCCAGCTGTCCGCCCCACAACCATGAAAACGCTCCTTTGCATCCTAACACTTGCGGTGCTCGCACCCGCACTGCACGCGCAGGTCCCGCAACTCATCAACTACCAGGGCCGCGTCGTGGTCGGCACCACCAACTTCAACGGCACGGGCCAATTCAAATTCGCGCTGGTCAGCAACGGCACCAACACGGCGGTGCCAGCCACCGCCACCGCCACCGTGGTCAACGGCCTTGTGGACAGCGTCACCGTGACCAACGGCGGGGCGGGCTATACCTCGGCACCTGCCGTAACGTTTGGCGACATGGGTGGCTCCGGCGCGACCGCCACGGCTTCGGTCAGCGGCGGGGCGGTCACCCAGATCACCGTAAACAATGCGGGCAGCGGTTACACCCAGTTCGCCTCGGCCATGATTGCCCCGCCTCCCGCCAATATGTCCTTCACCACCTACTGGAGCCACGACGGCACCAGCGTCAATGGGAGCGAGCCGTTCGGCGCGGGTGGTCCGGTGTCGTTGCCGGTGACCAATGGGCTTTACTCGGTCTTGTTGGGCGACACCACCTTGCCACAGCAATACATGACGCCGATCCCGGCCAGCGTGTTCAACAACAGCGACGTGCGCCTGCGCGTGTGGTTCAATGACGGCGTGAACGGTTCGCAACTGCTCACACCCGACCAGCGCATCGCGGCTGTCGGTTATGCGATGGTGGCGGATGGCGTGAAAGTCGGTGGCATCACCAGCGGGATGATCGCCTCGGGCGCGGTGGGCACCAGCCAGCTTGCGACGGGTGTGGCGGCGGCGAATTTAAGCGCCTCGGGGCAAAGCGGCGTCGCCAGCGGTGGCATCGTGCTCTCGGCGACGGAGGACAACACAGCCTTGCAGAATGCCGGCTATGTCAAGATCGGTGCGACCGCCATCTCAGATGGCTGGCAGCAGCATGCATCCGGACCGCCTCCCGCCGCGCGCTACCTGCACACGACGGTGTGGACGGGCAGCGAGATGATCGTCTGGGGCGGAATTGGCAACAGCTTTTCCAATGATGGCGGGCGCTACAACCCGGCGGCGAACAGTTGGACGGCGGTTCCCAACAGTCTGCTGAATACGCCCGCCGCGCGCTACTATCACACGGCGGTGTGGACCGGCAGCGAGATGATCGTCTGGGGCGGCTCGAATGGCGGCAGCTATTTGAACGATGGCGGGCGCTACAACCCGGCGCTGAACAGTTGGGCGGCGATTCCTGACAGCCTGCTCAATACACCCGCCGCGCGCTCCAAACACACGGCGGTGTGGACCGGCAGCGAGATGATCGTCTGGGCCGGAAAGAATGCCGGCAATTTGAACGACGGCGGGCGCTACAACCCGACGCTGAACAGTTGGACGGGGGTTCCTAACAGTCTTCCGAATACGCCCGGCGCGCGCATCGATCACACGGCGGTGTGGACGGGCAGCGAGATGATCGTTTGGGGTGGAAATAATGCCGGCTTTTTAGACGACGGCGGGCGCTACAACCCGGCGGCGAACAGTTGGGCGGCCATTACCAACAGCCTGCTGAATACACCCGCCGCGCGCTATTCGCATACGGCTGTGTGGACCGGCAGCGAGATGATCGTCTGGGGCGGAAACGCCAGCAGCTATTTCAATGACGGCGGGCGCTACAACCCGGCGGCGAACAGTTGGACGGGAATTTCTAACAGCCTGCTGAATACACCCACCGAGCGCTTCTTGCACACGGCGGTGTGGACGGGCAGCGAGATGATCGTCTGGGGCGGCTTCGGCGGTAACTATTTGAGAGATGGCGGACGCTATAATCCCGCGGCGAATAGTTGGACGGCGGTGGCCACCATCGGCGGGCCCGTCGCGCGCGCCTATCACACAGCGGTGTGGACCGGCAGCGAGATGATCGTCTGGGGCGGAGAGAGCATTAACGGATATTTGAATGACACCTGCAGTTACACTCCCGGCCGATTGATGTTCCTCTACCAGCGGCCGTGAGGGGGGATTACTTATTGGTGAAGAAACCGACATCCAGCCATGAAAACACATTCCATCATCCTCGGGATCGCCGCATCCAGCGCCGTGCCAGTGGCAGCGCAGTATAGCGTGCCCGCAAGGACGCTCGATGCGGGCGGCGCGCACGCGGCGAGCGCGAGCTACCGCCACGACGGCAGCGCCGGCGGGATTGCCGGGATTTCTACGGTGGCGGCACCGGCACAAACCGCGAAGCACGGCTACCTCGGCCAACTCACCGAAGTGACCGCCCTGCAACTCGCCGCCTCGCCGACCACCGTGAATGAAACCTCCACCCGCCAGCTCAGCGGAGCGCAACTCCTCGATGACCTCACCACCAACGCCGTGCCCGCGAGCAGCATCAACTGGAGCGTGCAAAACGGCCCGCTTACTGGCATCAGCCTCAACGGCCTAGCAACCGCTGCCGCTGTCTATCAAAATACCGCAGCCACCCTGCAAGGCAGTTACGCCGGAGCCAACGGCACCCTCGGCCTCACCGTGCTCGACACAATCCCGGACAACTTCGGCTCCTACGCCGCCGACGGCGTGGGCGACGACTGGCAGTTCCAATACTTCGGCCTCAACAACCCGCTCGCCGCGCCCCTGCTCGATCCCGATGGCGACGGCCAGAACAACGCCTTCGAGTTCACCGCCGGGCTCATCCCGACCAATCCGCTTTCGCGTTTCATCGTCACCATCGCCCCAGTCCCCGGGCAGGCGACGCAGAAACAAGTGGTCTTCGAGCCGCTGGTCGTCGGCCGCATATACACCGTGAAGAGCAGCCCGGACCTGACAACCGACTCGTGGACTACTCTCACAGGCACCACCTCCAGCGACAACGGCAGCCAGCGCGCCGTGACCGACACCAGCGCCACGCCGGCCAAGAAGTTCTACACCGTGGAGATCGTAAAGCCGTGAGGATTTGCAAGTAGATGTGAGAAGTCTGAGCGTAAACATCTATCAAAAATCGACCGGATCGGGCACTATTCGTCCGGGATAACCACAATCATCGGGAGTCAGAAATCCGATTGAGTGGCTCACGAGTCATATCTCCTCAATACTCACAAGCCGATGATCCGCCGATATAGACAACTCCGTTGGTGATTCGCACCTTGTCCCTGGCTTCCAGAAAACGGAGCAGGCCGTCGAGGTTCATGCCCATCGCCGAGCAAGTGTGGAAGGTGACGGATTTTCCGAAGCGCTCGTCCACGACTTCCATCAGTTGGCTGAGCCGGATGCCGTCCGGATAGATGGCGACAAGGTCGATGATGTCGTGGCCGTGGATGGCGATGGCGTCGGTCATGGGTGGGTGAGGTGCGGTGAACCCAAGGCAAGCTCGTGCTGACGCGGGGCGATGGCCTGTTTCTCAGGCAAAAAAGAACCGGCGAAAACCGAAGACATGGGGGGAGATATGGCTTCGGGTTCCGCCGGATTTCTTGTCCAGGATGATTGTCGTTCGCGATTTCCTTCGGGGGGAAAGGATGCTCGCGGCAACAGGAACAACTTATCCCATTTCCGGACATTGAGGAATACCGTGATCCCGTATGCGCGTTCGCGGAAGGCGGGCCAAGGGATGACATTGCGCGCGATTACCCACAGTTATCAACCTAACCGTAAGCCGCGCGCGGCAGCTGCTGGCTGTCTTGGAAAACGGGTGATTTCAACCGGGTCCCGACGGACTCACGCAATCGGATCCGGGCAGACCGACCGGCGCTGGCACTTGAGGCAGAACTCACCCAGGTAGAGCTGGTCGATCCAGTCCATGATCTCCCGCAGGTGACCGGCATCCGAGGTTAGGAATCCCGCTTCGAAGTTCCGCTTGTGCGCCCCTTTTGCCCCGAGGCCCGCGCCGGTGAGGTTGGCGGATCCGATGAAGGCTTGCCGTCCATCCATAATGACTGCCTTGGTGTGGATCCGGGGGCAGAGAATTCGCTCGAACAGATCGCTGGTAACGAGGTTTGGATACATGTCGAAGTCCTGCCGGAAGCGCGGACCCGGTTCCTTGGCGTGCATCAGGCGCACACTGACGCCGGTTTCGACGAGGTCGGAGAGGATTTCCAGCAGCGGCACAAAGCGCCGGCCCTTGGGGACATGCAAGTCCTTGATGTCCGCTGTGACGATCCACAAAAACTTCTGCGTCTGCGGCAGCAGTTCCACGATGACGGTTCGATAGATGGCTTCGTTGAGAAGAAGTTGCATGAGAGGTGGTGCCAGCTGAGACGATGACGGCTGCGGCACGCCGGGCAAGCAAGAACGACTCAAGCGTGGTGGCTCCTTTTCGGGGCCAGAATCACCCATCAAAAAGATCCGAAATTTCTCTACCCACCCCCGCTATTTGTCCCACCCCGCTTGCGATGGTGGGTGCGTCATGAACTCGAACCCTCAACGCCGAGACTGGTTTTTCGCCATCGAAGAGGCTCCGGTCCTTGTCACCGTCACCCACAAGGGCGTGGCGCGGGACGTGCGGGTGCCGCACAAGAAAGCGCTCATTGCTGCCGATAGGAAGACCTCGTAATCTTGGCTGCCCGCGCTGATCGATGGCGGCTTTGTGGAGCGCGGGGACAACGTCCTGGCCTTCGGCCTGCCGGGACGCGGCAAGACGCATTTCCTGGCGGCCTTGGGCCGGGAGCTGATCCTGCGGCATTCCAAGCGGGTGTTGTTTC
>JANOZA010000582.1:0-7111 GCA_031429155.1 Verrucomicrobiota bacterium
CGAAGGGCCGCCGGCGCAGCCTGGTATCAAACAGCAGCCTGTTCCACGCCGGCTGGTCGTAGGCCACCTTCGTGCTGACTGGCTCGGATAGATCAATTTCCTCCCAGCGCCGCATTACTTCACGGTAGAGTTCGCCGCGCACCGCAAACGATCCGCTGTTGGCTCCCTGCTTCCAGAGCTGCGGATACTCCGCCGGGTGAAAGTAGGCGTTGTAGCCATCGCTGGCCATGGGCGACGGTTCCGGTTGCCAGAGCAGGTCCACGTTGTCGCCCGGGTCGAAGAGATGATCCACGTTCCGTAGCGCGATCATGTCGCAGTCCAGGAAACAAACCCAGTCGTAGCCTGACGGCCCGATCAAGTCCCGCGCGAGGTATTTCAGCGCATAGCCTTTCGCCGCCGGCATGTTCACCACAATCTCTTTCACCCCCTTCTGCTCGACGCGAAACAGAGGCCCGTTTCCGTTATGCACCACGAGGATGTCTCCCGTGAAGTAGGTCCGCAGCAGGGACGAGACGAGAATCTTCGCCATCTCGCGGTGCCCCGTCTCCCCCTCCCGGTCCAGGGCCACTGTGTAAATCAAGACACGGTTCATCGGTAGCTTCCCTCTTTCTGGTTTCGGCATTCGGGGGGCGTCATCGCTCACATCTCCAGCATGGAGAAAAACAGCCCGGTCTCATCGCAGAAGAACGTCTGCATGTAGAGCCCATAGGTCATCCGGATCTTTTCCAGCGTGTCCCCGCCGCAGTTGTGCGTCAGCGCCGCCTTCGTGTAGCTGCGGAAGTGCGGGTCGGCGTACATCGGGAACTGAATCTCTCCCATCGTGAACGCCCGGGCCTTCCAGGGCGGAGAGTGATCAGTCATCAGTGACCGGTCATCAGTAACCGCCGCCCCCAATTGATTACTGATCACCGATGACTGATCACTCTCCCCACCCCCCGGCCACCCCGCCGCCCTCTCCCGCGCCAGCCCCTGCTCCGTAAAACGATCCGAGCACCGCATCAGCAGCGCATTCCAGCTCGCCTGATCGCGGAATCCATTCTCCGGCCGCGCCATTTCCCCCGTGTCTATGCGCTCCCATTCCCTCATCACGTCGTGAAAGATTTCCGCCCGGATTGCCAGGGTCCCGCTGTTCACCCCGTCGCGCTGCGCTGCGCGCGCCATCTCCTCCTCTGTGTAGAATCCATTGAACGACTGCTGATCCCCCCGCGCCTTCCGTTCCACCTGATAGGCAATATCGAAGTCCCCCTCCAGCAGGTCATCCACATTCCGCAGGGCCAGACAGTCCGCGTCCAGGAACATCACCTTGTCATAGCCGCGCACGTCCAGCATCTCCGCCACCTTGTATTTCCAGCACCACGCCTGCTCCGCTCCCGCCTGACCTATGATCTGCGGCGTCTCGACATAGACTTCTTCGAGCCCCTTCCGCTCCACCAGGAAGAGCGGGT
This sequence comes from Verrucomicrobiota bacterium, assembly GCA_031429155.1. Taxonomy (GTDB): domain Bacteria; phylum Verrucomicrobiota; class Verrucomicrobiia; order Verrucomicrobiales; family V1-33; genus V1-33. The sequence continues at coordinate 1,446 of JANOZA010000582.1, forward strand.
TCTCACAGTTCCGGAAGACCACGATGTCCCCCGTGAAGAACGTCCGCAGCAGACTGCTCACCAGCATCTTCCCCAGGAACCGGTAGCCCTCCGCCCCCGGCGCATCGAGGATCACCGTGTAGATCAGGTTCTTCCTGAGCGGCTGTTCGGCGGGTGCAGGTGAGGGGAAGGAGGTCATAGGAAAAGTATTTTCAAAAAGTTGGTGACAGTTGGCAGCACATCTGGTTCACTCCGCGCCGTCGCAGTCTTATTAACCACAATCCAGCACTAACATGAACGATAAGAACCACACTACCGGGGGGGGGTACGAAAGTCAAACTCCTCATAACCTTGACCTGTCACTTCCCGGCCTCCCCACCGAAGCCTCGCTATGGAACTCGCCCCTCGGCCGCCGCGCCTTTCTCAAAAAAACCGGTGCCGCGACAGTAGCTACGGCAGTTGCAATGCACGGGTTCAGGGTGCAGGTGCAGGCCCTCACGACACCGCCGCCTCACCCACCCTATGTTGTCCCCTGGGTTTGGTTCGATTGCGACATGATCGAATTTGAAGGTCCGGAGTATACTGGAACTCCCGACTCGGATGAAAATGACGGTGATAACGAGGATGCGCCGCCCACAAACTTGGATGAAGGGGACCTGTTTGCGGAAGCCCAATCACGTGAGGAGGTTTCTGTGAGCGGGCGTTCACTGGTGGCGGAAGGGGATCTAGTTCTAAAACCGAATCCATATCCCTCGGTTGGATGCCCAAGAATAGCGCATTCGCAGGCATCTGACGTCTCTGCCGGGTTTATCCGTAAGCCGAACGGAAAATGGGTCTATAGGATTACCTATGCTGGTGATGTTCGGATTGTAAGGGAATACGTTACTGGGCACGGAACTCCGAACCTCCCGCTCCGTCCTTGAGAATATGAGACTGTTGCGAGTGCCATTCGCCTGTTTCCTAATCGGGCTAGCCTGCGGTCTGGCAGGAGCTTACCTGTTCGGCACTCGGGCTCAGAGTGAACGCAACGAGTCTGTTCAAATGGTCACGGGGGGGCGGAATGGGGCCTCGCCTGCTGGAACTGGCCCCTCTGAAGCGGCGCAGCCTCCGCAGTCAAAGGTTTTGGCCCGTGACAGGCAGCCCCAACAAATGCCAACTTTAGGCGAGGTCTCTGAAGGCACTTTAAGAGGTTTGAAATTGTCGTGCCTTGGTCCTGACATGAAGATCAATCCAATGTTAAAGGAACTCGCAGGGCTTAGTGATGCACAGTTCACTGACCTTCAGACCCTCGTAGATGATATTCATGCCTTGAGCCTCGCTCGAGAAGCCGAAAGGTTCGTTGCGATCCCAAACTCCAATGAGACTGCGGTTGTGATCCCTCCAGACAAAGCAACTGGGCAAACTTTAGATGCGGCTTACCGTGAAAGGCTTGAGAAACTGGTCGGGCCTGGGAGAGAACAACTTGTGCGCGTTGCTTTGGAAAGGGGCGTAAAGCAGGCCACCGGCAATTTCGGACAACTTATCCGCCGCATTTCCTTTGAACCAAAGGCGGATGCGGATGGTAAAATTACGAACTATCGGGCACGGATTAGTGTTTTGGACCCGAAAGCGGAACGGTTGATACAATCGGGGGAGTGGGCTGCGCTTGGGGCTTATCCTGCGGCGGAAATGACGTCATTTGAATTCCACGAACTGCCATCGCAATTCAAAAATTTTGTGGAGTCCGGAAATGGACGCGTTCCTTAATGCGTGAGAAGGGACCTTGAGCTAAATTAGATAAATCTGATTCAAATTAGAAGCTGCGCAGGCCGGCGACGCTGGCATGGAACGAAGAAAGGCGGGGGCTTTCGCCTCCCGCTTTTCCTGTGAAGTGAAACGGCCCCCCGGGAGCCAAGGTCTGGGTACCAGTTGGGAGCCTGCTGGGGATGGTCGTCGGGTGCCCTCCGCGGGCCTTAGGGCAGGGCAGTGGGTTCCAAGCTTTGAAATCCTTCATGCTATATTTACAGAGTCACTTAACCCGTTGATATTATGAGTGATCTGACACGGTTTGACCCTCTTGGAAAACCCGCCAACGGGTTTGGCGGGTCCGGAAAACGGTTTGGCGGATGCGCCAAAAGGCTTGGCGGGCTGGGAAAAGGAAAGGGCGGGTCCGCCGGGGTGATTGGCGGGTGTGGCGGAGGGGTTGGCGGAGCCGCCGAAGGGGTGGGCGGGTCCGGAAAAGGAAAAGGATGGCCCGCCCATCGAAAAGGCGGGTCCGCCAAAAGGGATGCCGGGGGTATCCTAACGTGGGACACCGACGGGCGGACATCAGCGGGTTATACCAATATTTGCGGAAGTCCGGCTGAGGTGGACTCGACGTCAGGCTGGAAGGGTATGGCTTGAAGCGCAGTAAATGCTCCGCTTCGGTCAGGCCTCGTTGCCGGGCTGGCCGGGGGTTTCCGGGGCGATGCGGCGGAAGTGGAGGCGGAGGATTTTCCGGGAGTCCACGGAGTTGATGGTGACTTCGTAGCCTTCGATGCGGGTCTTTTCGCCGCTGTGGGGGAGGTGGCCGAGGTGGCTGGTGATGTAGCCGCCGATGGTGGAGACTTCGTCGCTTTCGAGGTCCACGTCGCTGAAGCCGGCGAGGGAGTAGAGGGGGAGCTTGCCGTCCACGGAGAATTCGTCTTCGTTGGCGCGCTCGAAGCCGGTGACGGTGGCGCCGGGGAGGTCGAATTCGTCTTCGATTTCGCCGACGAGTTCCTCCATGACGTCCTCCAGGGTGACCATGCCGACGGTGGCGCCGAATTCATCGACGACGAGGGCCATGTGGGCGCGTTTGGCGAGAAAGGTCTTGAGGCATTCGTCCAGCGGCTGGGTTTCCGGGACGATGATGATGTCGCGTTTGATCTTTACGAGGTCCGGCTTGGGATCGTCAATGATGCTGAAGAAATCCTTGATGTGGACGACGCCGAGGCAGACGTCGAGGTTCCTCTCGCGGAGGGGAAAGCGGGTGTGCTTGGAAGTGAGCGCGAGCTTCAAGTTTGACTGGAAGTCTTCGCGCGGATCGAGGGCGATGATTTCCGTGCGGGGCGTCATCACGTCGCGGGCGACGCGGTCGTTCAACTCAAGGGCGTTGATGGAGATGTCGCGCTCCATGGGGGTGACTTGTTTGGAGCGCTGGCTTTCGGCGACGAGGATTTGGAGTTCTTCGGCGCTGTGGACGTTTTCGTGTTCGCCGCTGGCGGGGTTGATGCGAAAGACGACGCGCATGATCCAGCGGGCGCACCAGTTGAGGGCGCGGATGGCCCAGCGGAACGCGAACTCAAAGCCGGAGATGGGCCGCGAGAGCCGCAGCGCGGTGCCGAGGGAGCGGCGGATGGCGATGGACTTGGGCATCAGCTCGCCAAAGACGACATCAATGAATGTCAGGGAGATGAGCACGAGAAGGAAGGCGATGATGTGCAGCCATGTGTGATGCACGGGCAGGATGTCGAGGCGCGGTTCGAGCCATGCGACCATGTACTTTTCCCCCAACATGCTCATGGCGATGCTGGTGAGGGTGATGCCGAACTGAGTGGCTCCTACAAATTCATCGAGGCGGGCGACCATGTGTTTGGCGCGGACGGCGGCTTTGCTGCTGACGCCTTCCTCGATGAGTTCGTCTATCTGACTGGCGCGGACTTTGACGAGTGAGAACTCGGCGGCAACGAAGATGCCCTTGAGCGCCACGAGCAGGAGAATGGCGAGGAACTGGAGGCTGATGGTGCCGGTATCGGGCGGCTCAATCACGGCGTCACCGGCGCTGGCCAGGAGCAGAGTGTGAGCGGAGAAAAGGGCGTTCATCATTTGGGGAACAGTCTGCGGCAGGCAGGAGTCGTGCCACCGCTGGAGCGTCAGAGCTTCTCATAGACTCCCTTGTCGCGGCGCTTCATGATAGTGAAGCCGGCGGACTTGGCGTCGGAGACGGAGAGGGGCTTGGTGAGACGCGGGGTGCTGACGCGGGAGATAATCTTCCGGATGGGGTTCTTGCAGTAAAGGCACTGCTCCAGGGGGGCTCGGTCCACGGGCCGCATGAGCTCGAATCCCTTGGCGCAGATGCGGCAGGATTTTTCGGGGTCTTCAGCGATGTATTCGTAAATGGGCACGGGGCGGGAAAAGGAAACGGGCCGGAATACATAAGTACTCCGGCCCGCGCCGTCAAATTATGAGAATACCGGGGCTACCAGCTGGACTTGGTCACGCCCGGGATCATGCCGCCATTGGCGAGTTCGCGGAAGGAGATACGGCTGAGCTTGAAGCGGCGGATAAAGCCGTGGCGGCGGCCGGTAAGCAGGCAGCGGTTCGTGCAGCGGGTGGGGCTGGCATTGCGCGGGAGCATGGAGAGTCCAATATGGTCACCGGTCTTTTTAAGTTCGGCGCGCAGGGCGGCGTACTTCTTGACGGTGTTTTGTTTGCGCTTTTCGCGTTCGAGCCAGCAGGTTTTTGCCATAGGTAAGGATTTGGGAGAATTTGGGAGGGCGATTTCTAGGGACGGAACGAAGGGGCGCAAGGGATTTTTTGACGGCGGCTCCTGTCATGCAGTCGGATGGCCTCGGAGCGCAGAGTGAGCCGGAGACGGTGCTGGGGATGAGAGACCAGCGGAAAGGGCGGGGGACATGCAGGAGGCGACCCCGCAGGGCTTCCGTCATTCGGCCGCGCGGAAGACGGTGCGTCTGGATGATCGCGGAAATCGAAATCCGCCACCTGCGCTACCACCACAGCGAGCGATTGCGGAAGATGCAGTGGGTCCAGACGGACTCGATCCGGTAACTGGTGGCAGCGCAGAAAAGTGAAAAGGCACCGGTGCGCTAAACCAAAACCTAAAGGGATGTTACTAAATACTCTTTTTCGGCAGACCGAAGCCCGTTAAAGGTAAATGCCCTGCCGCAACGATACCCCTCCGCAAAATTCTACTGCGTCTATGTCAACCAGCCCCCTTCGCGCCCTTGTTCCGCTGCTGACGCTGCGCGCGACGGCTGCGCCGGTCATCAATGAACTCATGGATCACCCGTTCCAGCCCCCCGGCAGCCCTGAGGGTTCGGGAAAGGAGTGTGAGATCCAGAATACGGATGCGTTCAATCCGCTTGGAGTCGCTGGCTATCGGCTGACGCGACCGGGCAGGACTGGGAAACGAAATTCATGGATCGAAACCGGGGGAGGGAGGCTATTGTCGGCACCTGCCTGTAAGAAGCCGTTGTCATTCTGCACCATGAGAAATCCAACCGCATCCAACCCCGCCGGGCGATCCCCCGGCCCGGGCCTTTGGATTAGGCTCCTCGCGCTCCTGCTGTTGGCTCCGCCCCTTGGTGCGCAGAGTCTGCTCATTCCTGAGGGCTCTGACTGGCTCTACTCGGATACCGGACCGCTCACCGGGACGGCGTGGCGCGCGGCGGCGTTTGATGAATCGGCATGGGAGAGCGGGCCGGCTCCACTGGGGTATGGCGACGGGGATGAGGCGACGGTGGTGGATTACGGGCCGAGCGCGTCGTCGAAATACATCACCACTTATTTCCGGCGGCACTTCAATGTCGTGGAGCCGGGCGACTACCCGGAACTGCAGGTGGATGTGCTGCGGGATGACGGCGCGGTGGTTTATTTGAATGGCGTGGAGGTCTTTCGCACGAACATGACGTCCGGCAGCATCAGTGCGTCCACGCTGGCCAACGGCG
>JANOZA010000583.1:0-9865 GCA_031429155.1 Verrucomicrobiota bacterium
CTGACCTCGAAGCGAAGACGGCCCTCGAACTCATCGCCGATCTCAGCGCCGTCCCCGAGAACATCCGCGGCCCCGTCCGCAACAACGCCGGCGGCCACGTGAACCACAGCTTCTTCTGGACCATCATGGCACCCGGCAAAGGCGGCGCCCCGGCCGGCAAGCTCGCCGCCGCCATTGATGAAGCCTTCGGCAGCTTCGACAACTTCAAGGCCGAGTTCGCCAAAGCCGGCGCCACCCGCTTCGGCAGCGGCTGGGCATGGCTCGTCGTCAATGGCGGCAAGCTCTCCGTCTGCTCCACCGCGAACCAGGACAGCCCCCTTATGGGCAAAGCCGTCGCCGGTTGCGAAGGCACCCCCATCCTTGGCTGCGACGTCTGGGAGCACGCCTACTATCTCAACTACCAAAACCGCCGCCCCGACTACATCACCGCCTTCTGGAACGTCGCGGACTGGGACGCCGTGGCCGCGAATTTCGAGAAAGCCCTCTGAGCAAAGAGATTGCTAAAACGCCAACTTTAGAAATAATCGCCGAAATCTCACGCCATTTTCCCCATGAAACTCCACACCTTCTCCATCGCTCCCGCTATTGCAGCCCTCACCGCCGGTTCTGCGCTGGCGATTCCTTCGCAGAATAATGTATTCCAGAGCAATGCTCCCTATACGATTTCCAACGCCGACTTTCTGCAAACAGCAGGAGCCACGGTGAGCGGAACTGGGAATTTCACGCAGGAAGGCATCCAGGGACTTGCCGCACTGAATGACGGGCTCTACGGACCGCAGGGCGGTGCCAACGCACATCCTCCAGGCCTTGGCGCCTTCAGCGGCGGCACGGGGGAGATGGTCAATATCGCCTTCCCGCAGGCCAATGGAGTGACACTCAATTCCATCGTTTCCACTGCCGCATGGGATGGTGCCCGGGCGAGCCAGGCCTTCCAGTTTGAATACCAGTCCACTCTTCTGCCGGGAGTCTGGCACCGCATCGCTACGGTCGCGAACGATCCGGGGCAGTTGCCTGGAAACACCAATACCCAGTCCACGATCACCGACAGCTCGGGCACGCTGGCCTCCAACATCAGTCAGATTCGCTTCAACTACGCCAACACCAATTTCTGGGGCTGGAACGGGTTCCGTGAAATTGACGCCACCGGGGCCGCCTCCGCCGCTCCTTCCGGTCCGCAGTTCATGAAGGCGATCCAGATCAATGAACTCTATACGCCATCCGGCGCAGACCTTCTGCAAGGCGGGGGGATCACCACCACATCCAGCGGGAACTTTCAGGATGAAGGCTCGGCAGGCATTCCGTCCCTCACTGACGGAGCCTTTGGCCCGGGCGGCGGCGGCGCGAACGGCCAAAGCTCATCGGCCAGCGGCAATGGAGGTGAATTTATCACCTTTGGGCTCGATCTCGCGGCCAGCCCGGGCGGCTACAGCCTTTCCGGTGTGGACGTCTATGCCGGCTGGGATGGGTTCCGTGGAGGCCAAAACTTTCAACTCTCCTATTCGCTCGTCGCCGATCCGGGGACGTTTCTCTCGCTGGGCTCAGTGGATCTGGATGCCACTTCCAATAACGCGCCCGGGGGAAATGTGAACACCCGTTCGATGCTGCGCGATGCGGACGGCGAACTGGCTACCGGAGTGGCTGCGGTGCGCATTTCCTTTAACGACGTGACTTTCGGCTTCGCGGGGTATCGTGAAATGGATGTCTTCGGCACGCCTGTTCCTGAGCCTTCCACAGCGACCTTCGCCGCTGCCGGCGCCGCGCTCCTCCTGCGCCGCCGCCGCCGGTAGTTCTTGAGGAATTCTTCGGAAAGGGAGCTGTCCGCTACCATGCGGGCAGCTCCTTTTTTGTACGCTCAAATTGAATCTGCCGCATCCGTGTTTCCACGGTGTATCTCACCGTTTTGATCGTTCTTTGATCCGGAAAATATTAATCCGAATAGAATTATTAAAGGTCTTCCTCCTCCGACATGATACACGTCACTATGTCCCTCCGCCCCATCCTTCCTTTCGTATGTCTGCTGGCTGTAGCCAATGCTTCTGCGCGCGACAGTGCCGTGGTCATCAACGAAGTCCATTATCATCCCGCCGATGAATTAACTCAGACGGAGTGGATCGAACTGCGCTGTCTGCACGGCGTAGATGTGGATATCTCTGGCTGGCAGATCGAAGGAGGGGTGAACTACACATTTCCGGCCGGGAGCATCATCTATGGCCGCTCATTTCTCCTGGTCGCGCAGACTCCGGCGGGATTGCCCGGTGCTCTCGGGCCGTGGACGGGCAAACTCGACAACGGCGGAGAGGAAATCCGGCTCGTGAACAACAGCGACCGGGTCATGGACCGGCTCACCTACAGCGATGACGGTGACTGGCCCACCGGTCCGGACGGCTCGGGAGTCACCCTGGCGCGGAAACTTCAGAGCGAAGCTCAAAACGGCCCCGCCGCATGGGCTCCCAGCAATGAACTCGGCGGCACGCCGGGCAGTTCCAACTTCCTCGATGCCGATTCCCAAGCTGAAGTCTCCGTCCCGGTGCCGATTGATTCCGCCACATGGAAATACAACGACACGAACACCGCTCAGCCTGCCAACTGGAAGGATGCTGCCTTTCCCGATGCCGCATGGAGCACAGGCCGCGCTTTGTTTTACAACGGCACGGCGCGCATCGCGGACCCCGTTCCGGCGACCACCATACTGACTGGCCCCGGCGACGGCCTCATCGGCTATTGGGCCATGGATGATACGGTGGGCAGCGCCACCGCCATCAACAGTGCGGCGGGTGGCACCAACGGAACACTGAACGGCAGCGTGGGAACGAACATCGCCTTCACCACCGACACCGCTCCACGCAGCAAGGTGCTCCGGGTGAACATGACAGCGGCCAATGCCAACGTCACTGGCAGTTGGGTCGCGGCGGGGAACCTGCCGGTGCTGAACATGGTCAACGGTTTCACCTGGGCATTCTGGGCGAAGTCGAACGAAGGTCCCACCAATGATGTGATTCTCGGCAACCGCTACAATGGTCCAGGAACGACGGATTTTGCTCCCCGGGAATTCGTCAAATTTACCACCAACCAATTCGAATGGCATGTGAACGGCGGCGGACAAAACATAGACTACGTGGACATTCCCAACAGCACATGGATCCACCACGCGGTCGTCAAAGCAGGCAATGTGCTGACCTACTACCGCAACGGGGTGGCGGGTGGCGCGGTGACGGTCTCCGCTGCGCCCAACAACGCCCAGCCATTGTTCATGGGTGGCAATGGTGCCAATGAACCCTGGTCCGGCGTCCTTGATGATGTGGCGATCTGGAACAAGGCCGTGCCCGCCGCCTCGATCGCTGCGCTGGCGGCCAACACCTACACCCCGGCGACCCTGCCGACGAACGTGACGTTCGTGGACAACGGCCCATTCCCGGTGCCGCCTGACATTCACTTCCCGGTCACAACCGCCACGCCGCTCGTGGATGATTTTGCTGCGGCCTCAGTTGATCCGGCCAAATGGGAAGTGATAGATCAGGGTCTGGAAACCACGGCCATCAGCGGCCTGACGGCGACCCAGGCGGGCGGGCAGATCACGTTCAGCGGCACGACTGCCGTCAACTACTGGGCCGGGAAGTCGCTTCGCAGTGTGGCGACATTTTCCAATCGCTCGAATGTCACTGCCGAAGTGGATCGCGTGTCCCTGACAGGCACCGGCACCGCTTATCGCTCGAGCCTCTGGCTGTGGGCGGATGCTGATCACTACCTCCATTTCTCGCAAAACATCAACGAAGGCGGCTGGTCATGGAATGCCAATGACGTCGGCGGTACCGGGACATTAGCCCCCACCGGAGGCGGGAATAATCTTGGCTCGCTGGATTTCGCAGATGCCAATGGCGGCGCTGCGCACATGAAGCTCGTCTGGATTCCCGGAGCAGTCGCCGGTCAGGGATCAATCCAAATCTGGCGCGACACGGTCCTCGCCGCCACGGCTACGGTCACGAACTGGCCCTCCACCTTCCGCGTGATCCTCACCGGTCAGGCCCGGCAGGCGACGGCGGTGCCACCGGCAGACACGGTGTCGGCCGTTTTCGACAATGCGAGCGTGACGATCACAACGTCAGTGCCGCTGCAAACGGTGGTGAATCCGGCGACGACCCACTATTTCCGGAACACTTTTACCTTCCCCGGAGATCCCATCCTCACGACCCTGACGATGTGGCCGATCCACGATGATGCGGCCGTTTATTATCTGAATGGCACCGAGGTGTATCGCAACAACATCGTGGCGGCTCAGTCCCACGGCACGTTTGCCACGAGCACTGTGACGGATGCTTCCTTTTCGCGAAACCCTGTCGCCATTCCCGCCGGGTTGCTGGTGAGTGGCACCAATGTTCTCGCGGTGGAGGTGCATCAGGACAGCGCGGTCAGCCCGGATATGATGTTTGGCGCGCAACTCATGGCCAGCGAGCTGCCTTCACCCGCACGCGAAAACCCGGTGCTGCGGCTGACCGAAATCAGCGGAGCCGCCGACGCCGTCTTCCGCGTTGAAATTGCCAATCGCACAACGGTTTCAATGAACCTCAGCGGTTTCAGCATCGCTGACACGGAGGGACACGTCTATGCGTTGACCGGCAGCCTGGCAGCAGGGCAGTATCTCGTTCTGGATGAGACGACCCTTGGCTTCCGGCCCATTGATGGCGCCCGGCTGTTCCTGCTCCAGGGGACTCAGTTCTACGACTCCCGCACCGTCACCGGGCGGCTGCGCGGGCTCAACACCACTGGCGAATGGGGATATCCGAGCGCGGCGACATTTGGCAGCGCGAATAGTTTCACCGTCAGCGACGCCATCGTCATCAATGAGATCATGTTTAACGCCCCCAGCCCTTCTGCGGAACAATGGGTTGAGATCTACAACCGCAGCGGTTCTCCCGTGGATGTGTCCGGGTGGACATTCACCGACGGCATCACTTTCGAATTCCCGGCCGGCACGCCGCCGATTCCGGCCGGTGCGTATGCACTCGTCGTCTGGGACGTCGCAGCCTTCAACGCCCTTCACCCAGGACTGCCGCGTGTCTTTGGTCCCTTTACGGACAAGCTCACCAGCTCCGGCGAACGCCTCCGCCTGCGCGATGCCAATGGAAACATCGCCGATGAAACCCGTTTCTCCGAAGGCGGAACCTGGCCGGAATTCACCTCGGGCACCGCTTCCTCCCTCGAACTGCGTAACGCCACCGCCGACAATGCCAACGGCGGCGCATGGAACGCTAGCAATGAAACGCTGCACGGCGCGTGGCAGAATGTGAGTTACACCTTCCCCGGCACGGTCTATGAATCCGACCCCACATGGTATAGCGAACTGATTCTCGGCCTGCTCAATGATGGTGAAGCCCTCGTTGATGATATCAGTGTGCGCCAGGATCCGACCGGGACAAACACGGAGCTGATCCAGAACGGAAATTTCAGCGCCGGCACGACCGACAAGTGGCGCTTCACCGGCAACTCCCGCCGCAGCGTGGTGATGGACGATCCAGACAGCCCGGGCAACAAAGTGCTCAAGCTGGTCCATGGCGGTTCCATTGATCACATGAACAACCATGCGGAAACCACGCTCAAGAATGGGGCCACGCTGCTGGGTGCCGCCGGTCTGAATCCCGCACTGAACTATCGCATCTCCTTCTGGGCCCGCTGGTGGCGCGGCAACAATGCTCTGAATTCGCACCTCTATTTCAACCGGGGTCCCATGACCACGACGCTGAGCCGACCGGTCACCGGCGGCACTCCAGGTGCTTTGAATTCCACCTCCAGCGCTACCGCGACTATCACCGTGAGCGATGTCGCGCATTCACCCGCCGTGCCGATTGCCACTACCGCCGTCACCGTCACCGCCCGCGTGAGTGATCCGGCAAACACCACGAGCGTGAATCTCATCTACGCCGTGAATGAAGCTGCGGAGCAGACTGTGGCCATGGCGCTGACCAACGGCATGTGGACCGGCACGATTCCCGGCCAGGCAGCCGGAGCCAAGGCGGTCTTCCGCATCGCGGCATCCAATTTGTCAGGCCACACGGCAGTCTGGCCCGCCAATGGTATGGCGGGACGCGCCATGGTGCCGTGGAATGACGGCCAGGCCCAACTCGTCAGACCGAACGGCTGCCGGCCCCACAATGTCCGCATCGTGATGACCGCTACGGACACCGCCCTGCTTCACAACGTCACCAACGTAATGAGCAACGACTGGATGCCCTGCACAGTCATCTACGATGAACGCGAAGTTTATTATCTCACCGGCGTTCACCTCAAAGGCTCCGAACACGGCCGAGCCAAACAGTCCCGCGCCGGATTCCTCATCCGCTATCCGGAGGAGCATCTTTTCCTCGGTGTTCACAACGAGACCGCTATAGACCGCAGCGGTGCCGGCGATCAGTTCAGTCAGAAGGAGATCCTCGTAAAACGCTCGCTGAATCGCGCCGGGGGAATTCCCGCCACGGAAGACGACCTCATCCGCGTCATCGCCCCGCAGACCCAGCACACCGGCCCGGCTATCTTCATTCACAACAAAATCGACAGTGACACCTACCTCGACGGCCAGTTCTCCAACGGCAGCAACGGCACGATGTATGAGTATGAGTTGCTCTATCCGCTGACCACTACCGACAACGGCACGCTGGAAGGAAATAAGCTCACCCAGGATGGCCCCGGCGGACCGACCGGCGTCGCGGTGCGTGCCCTCCAAACAGGCACTCCCCGGGTGAACAGCGTGAACAAGGAGGACTACCGCTGGTACTGGCTCATCAAGAACAACCGCACCCGCGATGACTACGCCGGCCTCGTCAGCAGCCTCACTGCGCTGGGGCAATCAGGTCTCACCTTCCACACTCAAACCGCCCCGCTCCTCGACACTAACGGCTGGCTGCGTTCCTTCACCGGCCCGATCGCATGGGCCGTCGGTGACAACTATGCCTACGGCGCGCAGCACAACTGCCTCTACTTCGTGAAGCCGGATGGGAAGACGCTCTACATTCCCTGGGACATGGACTTCACGGCCACCGGCGGCACCGGTGCCAGTATCATCCCGAATGCTGAGCTGGGCAAACTGGTCAACGCCCTGGCCGGCACGAGCGCCGATGACGCGAACCGCCGCGCCTACTACGGTTACCTGCAGCACATGGTGGATACTGCATTCAACACCGCCTACATGGGCCGCTGGATGGACCACTACAGTTGCTTTGTGGATCAAAATTTCCGGACGGACTTCCTCGCTCCGTTTGTCACGCCCCGGGAGGCATACATCCGCGGCCAGATCACGGCTGGCATTCCCGTGGTTACTTTCCAGATCACCACCAATGGCGGCAACAACTTCACCGAACCGCTCAGCACCACCACGCTGGCTGGCGACGGCTGGGTGAACGTCAGCACCATCCGCCTCGTGGGCGGTGAGCCGCTGGCCGTCACATGGACCGATCAGGATTCATGGAACCTTTCGCTGCCAGTCATGAATGGAACGAACGTGTTCAATCTGGAAGCCCGCGATCTTCAGGGCAATGTGGTCGGCACCGACAGCATCACCGTTAGCGGCACCGGCGGAGTGGTTCCCGCTTCGTCCGCGAACATTCTCCTCACGGAGTTGAACTACCATCCTGTGGTCGCCGGTGAGGAATTCATCGAGCTCCTCAACACCTCCGCCTTCATTGTGAATCTGTCGGGATGCACCTTCACCGCCGGCATCGCCTACACCTTTCCCGGCGGCACTCAGCTCGCTGCCGGAGCCCGCATTCTCGTCGTGGAAAACCGCACGGCCTTCCAGGCCCGCTATCCCGCAGTCACCGGTCTCGCGCCGAATGCTTACGCTCCATCGAATCTCAGCAACGGCGGCGAAACCCTCACGCTGCGTGCTGCCGACGGTCTGAGCGACATCTTCGACGTCACCTACAACGACAGCATCGCCTCCACCGACGGCCCCGGCCGCAGTCTCATCCGCATCGTTGGCTGCACGGGAAATCCCGCTGACTACACATGGCGCGAGAGCATGACCAACGGCGGTAATCCCGGCAGCACTGATGCCTTGATATTCACCGGCGACCCGCTGGCCGACCTGGATCGCGACGACCATAGCGCTCTCGTGGAATATGCCTTCGGCACCAGCGACACTGTGTGGAATCCCCCCACCGACTACCTCACCCCCAATGGCACGGCCACTCCCCTCAGCGCAACAGCCCTGCCCAATGCCGACTGCGCTATCGCCGAACTCCAAACCTCTGACGACCTCACCACTTGGACCGCAGCCACCAGCCCCACCCGCCGCTACTGGCGCTGGACAGTCACCCTGCGCTGAGCCCGTCGCCGGCTTTGATAGCCGGGCAGGGCAGGGGACTCAGGCTGAAAGGAGCGCGATCTTGAGCAGGTTTTGCAGGCCGGAGGTGACATTCTCCCTCGCGAGCCTGAGCCGTTTCACGGGATCGGAAGTCAGTTCAATCTGCGCGGGGGTTGCGGCGATTGCTTCGATGAGCGCGGCGGAGTCGCCCGCCCGCAACTCCCGGGCGGGCCCCCCGGCGCCCTACACCGGTCGCGTGATGCTCACGGTATTGCTCCCGCGCTCCCGGCCGCCTATCAGGACGACATAGACCTTCACAGAGCTCGTCTGGCCCGGAGTCGTCAGGCCCGCGTCGGTGGAAAATGTCAGCGCGCCGCCTGGCGGGATGCTCGCGATGACACTGGAAGCGTCCGGCTCATACACCGGTCCCGGGCTCATGCGCACCTCTATGCGCAGCAGCGTTGCCTCCAGGCTCTGGCTCCAGGCATAGTCCGCCATATTTGTCCCCGCGTTCCAGTTGCCCGCGGCATTCACCGCATCCGGCGTGTGCCCGCCGGACGGGTAGATGCTTGGCAGACTCCTCACCAGCGCATGTTCCGGCGGGAATTCCCCCTCCACCTTTTTCTGATAGGCCACGAGGATCGGGCGGATCTCATTTTCCCAAATGCTGTCCCGGTGAGCGCGCATTGCCTGGAGCCCATTTTCCGCAGCGAGGATATCCGCCATCGCCGTCCGCAGCGCATTGAGCCGGACGATGGTATCAGCCAGGGTGAGCGGCAGCGGCGTGCTCGTCCCCGCCGGCAGCACCGTCGCGATGAGTGGCGGCGCAAACAGCGGCCCCGTCACGATGGCATTGATCGTCGTCCACAGGCTTATCATATCATCCCCCGCCGCGAGGATCGCCGCATTCCCGTCCTGAGCCCCCGGCGTAGCCGGCAAGGCATTGAGATGAGTGGTATGCGCCAGGCTCCCGCGCACCTTTCGGTTAAACGCCGCTATCGCTTCCACTACCAGACTGCGGGCATTAGCCGCCGCCTGTCTCGCATTCTCCTCCGCATTGCGCAGTGCCTGGATGGAAACGAACTGCGGCGCCGGCATCGGCAACAACACCGTGCCCGCAGCCTGCGACTGGATGGCATTATACAAATTCCGCAGCGTCAGTAGATCCGTCCGCGTCTTCACCACCACCGACCCCTCCAGCACCAGCGTCAGCGGCAACGGCGTCAGCGCATTATTTGTCCCCAGCCAGTGGGCGAGGAATTCATCTACAACGGAAACGACACTACCAGGTCCACTATAGCTCATAATCAGGGTGCCCCGGCGGGGCGGTTATATATAGGTGTAATCCCGGACCCGGCCCCTGTTATCGCAGGAGCCTGTGAGAGTCCGATGATGCCGTTATTTTGCATCCAAAGCCTCTGACTGGCAAGAAAATTTCACAACATTTTTCACGGGACTGCCATCTGCGGCCCCCCGGCCCCCCGTTCCCTCCCGCGCCACAAAGCCAAGGCATCCCGACTCCCCGCGTGCTTCCCCCCCGTAGCACGGCCATGCCTTCAGGCTGGCCGTGCT
>JANOZA010000584.1:0-8942 GCA_031429155.1 Verrucomicrobiota bacterium
CGTGACCTCCCCCCGCGGACCGGGCTGGAGGATAAAGTCGAAGTGCAGGACACCGGTAACGAGAGACACGTTCACACTCGTTCCACTGCCGATGGTGACGGAGTCAACCGTCGCGCCGGTCGGCGGGCACGGCATCGATGAGCGCATTGAGGCCAGTGAACTGGCTGCGCATTTCGGCGGACGAGAGCGGGGAATGGTCTGCGGGCTTGGCGGGATCGAAGGGCATGGCGGGTTGATGGGTGAAGGCTTGGTCGGTGCTGGGGTGCGGGTGGTCGGGCTGGGGGAGTTCGTGGTCGCCGGGGGCGGGATTTTAGTCGCTCGGAGGCACCAATTGCTCACTCGGAGTGACCTTTTGCTCGTGTGGTTGGGTGGGTTGGGGTTAAGAAAGTGCTCCTGCCGTCCCCGCACCGGCCAATTCCCGCCCGGACACCATGTACCGCCTCCGAAAAGCCACGTACCGACCCGAAAATGCCATGTACCGACCCCTCCAGGTCATGTACACCCCCAAAAATGTCGTGTACACCCCTCGAAAAGCCATGTACGCCCCCCAAAATGTCGTGTACAGCCCCCAAAAAGTCGCTGCCACGGTTTTCGCACTATTGACGAGTCCCTTCGGGAAAATGCCCTTCCGAACCGAGTTTTCGACCCTCCCTGAGGAATCCGGCACCCGCCCGGCGACTTTTTGGCCCCGGTGGCACGGAATCTGAACCCGGGCCCATTTTGCCCCATCCCATACCCCTTCTGCGCCCCCGCAGGAGCCTTCGCACACACTATATATACCGCCGGCTGACGCGCTGGGATTCATAGGACAGGAGTGGCGCAGAATTATCCGGGCCGGGCCGCGTGGCGAGAAGTTTTTTCCAGGAATTGTGGGCCGGCCCATGCCATGCGGAGCGACTGGGAGCGACTGGGAGTGGCGAGCTTACAGCCGCCATTAAAAAAACCGCGCCGCAGGCCACTTCACAAACGAGCGTCCCATGCACGACCGTTTTTTAGAGTGCGCTTCGCGTTGGATTTTACATGGCGGCCACAGGCATGCCACTCCCAGTCGTTCCGCGGTGCTGCCGGAGCCTCAACTTTGGAGATAGACATACGCCCCGCCGCCCGGCTCACGCCTTCTGCTTCCGGGCTTTCTTCGCCGCGGGGGCGAGAGGGGCGGTGAGTTTTTCGTAGAGGGCGAAGAGGTGCTCCACCCGGGCGCGGTCATGCGGGAACGGTTCCTTCCGGTAGCAGCGGTCCACGGCCCGGTCGAGGTCCGCATGGGCGCGGGCCAGAAGAGGTCTATGTAGCCCCAGTTGCCGGAGAGTTTCTTGACCGGCTCCTCAAAGGCGGCAAGGGTGCGGCGTTTCTTGCCGAAGACTTCAAAGAATTCGTTCCAGAAGGTCTGGCGCTCGGACTTCTCAGAGGTGACGCCTTTCCAGTCGCGGGCGAAGGCGATGGCGCGGTGTTTGATTTCATTCCATGAGAGCGCCATGGAGCGAGACTAGCGGAGGGAATCAGCCGCGCCAGGGGGATGTGAAAGTCAATCCATCTCGCGCACGGTCGTGCCTGGCTGGAGCCAGTGGAGGACGGCCATGCGGGTGGCGATGCCGTTCTCGACCTGGAGGTTGATGAGTGTTTTTTCGTAGCTCATCACGCTGTCCACGAGTTCCACGCCGCGGTTCACGGGGCCGGGGTGCATGATGTAGATGCCGCGGTCGCGAATGATGGCGAGGCGCTCTTCGGTGACGCCGTAGATGCGGTGGTACTCGTGCAGGCTGGGGAAGAACTGGTCGCGCTGCCGTTCCATCTGGATGCGCAGGAGGTAAATGACGTCGGGCTTCCAGTCGAAGACATCCTCGAAGGACGAGAAGCCGCGGATGTCGGCGGGGCGGTCGTCGGGGATGAGCGGACCGGGGCCGAAGTAGCCGACCTGGGCGCCGAGCTTGCGGAGAATGGTGCTGGTGCTGCGGGCGACGCGGCTGTGGAGGACGTCGCCGACGATGACGACGCGGCGTCCGGCGATGTCGCCGCAGACTTCCTTCATGGTGAAGGCATCAAGGAGTCCTTGCGTGGGGTGGGCGTGATTGCCGTCGCCGGCGTTGATGATGCTGGCAGCGGAATGTTTGGCGATGAGATTGGGCACGCCGCTGGAGCCGTGGCGGACGATGATGTAGTCCACCTGCATCGCCTGGAGCGTATCTATGGTGTCAATGATGGTCTCGCCTTTCACCACGCTGCTGGTGCTGACAGTGAAGTTGGTGACGTCCGCGCTGAGGCGTTTGGCGGCGATTTCAAAGGACGAGCGGGTTCGCGTGCTGGGCTCGTAGAAGAGTGTGAGGACGTGCCGGCCCCGCAGCGGCGGGACTTTTTTCACACTGCGCCGGATGAGGTCCTTGAAGGGCCGCGCGTTGGTCAGGACGTGTTCGATCTCCTCAATGCTGAGGGATTCGATATCGAGGAGGTCTTTGCGGGGCTTCATGGGGCAGTGGCGGTGACGGAGTCGCTTTTGCTTTTCACCAGGAAAAGTCCGTCCTGCCCGTCCTCCTCGCGGAGCAGCACGCGGAGGTATTCGCCGGGGCCGGTGACGCGGGCGATGCCGCAGTAGTCGGGCTGGATGGGGAGTTCGCGGTGCCCGCGGTCCACGAGACAGGCGAGTTCGATTTTCGACGGGCGGCCGAAATCAATGAGCGCATCCATCGCCGCGCGGATGGTGCGGCCGGTGTAGAGGACGTCGTCCACGAGGACTACGAGCTGGCCATTGAGGTTGAAGGGAATGTCGGACGATCCGAGCACGGACACCGCATCCACATTCTGAGGATCATCCCG
The DNA here is from genome assembly GCA_031429155.1 of Verrucomicrobiota bacterium. GTDB lineage: Bacteria > Verrucomicrobiota > Verrucomicrobiia > Verrucomicrobiales > V1-33 > V1-33. Next base: position 2,809 of record JANOZA010000584.1, read on the forward strand.
GTAGAGTGTGATATCGAGCGAGCCGGAGCGAACGTCCGGGCGATCGGTTTCGAGGAACTTCGCCAGTCGCCGAGCCAGCGGGACGCCGCGCCGGTGAATGCCGACGAGGACAAAGGGGTCGCGCGGGTGATTCTCCAGAATCTGGCACGCCAGCCGGTGGATCTTGGTATCAATCTCCCGGGCGCTGAGAAGCTGCTGTCCTTGCGTGTCCATGTTGCGTAAAATTACCTGGCTCTGTCCGAAGCGCCGGTGCGGGGACGGCGCAAGAGGGGAAGAGCGGAGCGTGCCGCTGCAAAATCCTCTTCCCCGTGCGGCATTCTTCATTCTTCCTCCCCTCATGCCCTCCCTCTGCGCCATCCCCAAAGCCTACATGGTCCCGCTCTGCAAAACCGGTGAGATGACTCTCCGCCAGTGGCTCGACCTCGCCGCTACCCTCCCGCTCGACGGCGTGGAGTGGTACAGCGGTTTCCTCGAAATGAATGACGAGTCCAACTGGACTCCGCTCCGTCAGTATGCCGCCGACAAAGGCCTCGTCATTCCCATGATGTGCTGCTCGCCGGACTTCACGCATCCCGACCCCGGCTTCCGCGCCGCCGAGATTGAGAAAGAGAAACACTGGATTCGCATGTCCGCCGCCCTCGGCTGCGGCTACACCCGCGTGCTCAGCGGCCAGCGCCGGCCAGAAGTCTCCCGCGCCGACGGCATTCGCTACACCATCGAAAGTATCGAAGCCTGCCTCCCGTTCGCCGCCGATCACGGCATCACCCTCATTCTGGAAAACCACTACAAGGATGACTTCTGGGACTACCCCGAGTTCGCTCAGGCCATGGACATTTACTGCGACATCGTGGCCGGGATCAACGACCCGAACTTCGGCGTCAACTACGATCCCTCCAACACCATCCTCATGGGCGAAGATCCCATCGAGCTGCTCCGCCGCGTCGCCCCCCGCGTCGTCACCATGCATGCCAGCGACCGCTACCTCGCGGAGGGCACTCTTGAAGACCTCCGCCGCGAAGAAGCTGGTGTCATGGGCTACGCCAAACGCCTTCGCCACGGTGAAATCGGCAAGGGCCTCAACGACTACGACGCCATCTTCTCCATCCTCAGCGCCGCCGGCTTCAACGGCTGGATCAGCATCGAAGACGGCGTGGACGGCATCGAGCAACTCCAGCGCTCCGCCGAATTCCTCCGCCGCAAGTTCGCGCAGCACTGGCCGGTGTGAGAATGAGGGCGCTGCCGGGCGGGTTCGGAAGGGAATCTTTATCCGACCCTTGATGCACCATCTGCTAAAGGCTGCACCCGGCGACCAGTCACCATCATCCAATTATTCCAATGAACTTCCGACTTCTTCTCTCTACTGCGGCTGTCGCTGTCCTTCCACTCGCTTCCGCCAGTGCGGCGGTCGTCTTCTTCCCAAACAACCCTGCCGGTTTTAATGCTGCGATCGCCGGACGTCCTTTGCTGGGCACGGAAAACTGGGAGCAGTCCAACCTCGCTGCGGGCAACCTCATGTTTCTGAACGACCCGCTCAGCCCTGGTGTCGCCAACGGACCCTTTACCACAGGGACAGGCACCGGTGCAGGTGTCACCGCCCAGTCCAACACAGGCGGTGCCAATTCCTCAGCGTTGAGTCCTTTAGGTGTTGCTGGACTGGCCACGGCATCCGCAGGCTTTGCGGGCACTCCAAGTGACCAGCTCAGTCCGAACAATTGGAACCAAAGCTTCGATCTGATTTTCAATGCAGTCGGCGGCCCGGCCGGTGCCGTCAGTCTCATCGGGCTCTATTTCGATGCCGCTGCCTCTTCCTCTACCAGCACGCCGGGGAGCCTCCTGATTTCCGTTTATGATCTTTCCAATGTGCTGCTGGGCACGCAGACGCTTACCGGCGTGGATTACTCACAGACCGACTACATCGGCATTCAGGCGACGGGAACTTCCCGGATCGGGCGGATCAATCTCTATGCCTCGACCAACAGCGCCAATTCGACGGCTGGGGCGGATGATATCTCGGTCTATAGCGCCGTGCCCGAACCCTCTTCCGCTGCATATTTCGGGTTGCTGCTTCTCTCCAGCCTGCGGCGCAGGAGAAGTTAAGGAAACGCTGAACAATGCCGTGGCTCGGGCATCCTGCCCGAGTTCTGCTTCGGGCAGGATGCCAGGGCCACGGTTGTGAGCGAATAATTCAGCGTCTCCCTAAGCACGACATTCCAGTGCCGAGTCAGAGAGCGTGCGTTTCCCCCGCGATAGGGGAGAAACGGCCGCCTATGGCTTCACACCGGGCACGCAGAGGAGCTTGTGGGCGGTGCGGATGATGAGGCGGCCGCCGGAGATGGCGGGGGTGCTGTCGCAGGGGTCGTTGAGGGCGGTGGTGCCGAGGAGTTTGAATTCCTTAGCGCTGGCCTGGACGGTGGCGATGGTGCCGTTGCGGCTGATGCAGATGATTTTGTCGCCGGTGCAGACGGGGGAGCTGTAGGCCTGGTCCTGGAAGAGGCGCTCGCTCCAGAGGATTTCGCCGTCGCTGGCGCGCACGCTGCTGAGGATGCCGCCGTCGCCGAGGAACAGGAAATGATCGCCGAGGGCGAGCGGTGTGGGGACGTAGGGCATGGCCTTTTTCCCCTCCCAGGCTTTGGTGGCTTTGTTGCCGGTGATCTTCACGGCGACGCCGGCCTTGCCGGTGCCGCCCTGGCCGATGGAGGCGAAGATGACGCCGTCGGCGATGGCGGCGGAACCTACGGCGCGCAGGCCGGAGGAGGCGTTTTCCATGTCCCAGACGACCTTGCCGGACTTGGCGTCTAGGCAGGTGAGTTTGGGGTTGCTGGAGACGACGACGCGCCACTCGCCGGGCTTTTCCTCAAACGTGAGCGGCGTGGAAAAGGGGGTGCGGGCGCTGCTGCTTTCGTGCTTCCAAAGGATGGAACCGTCCGCGGGCTTGAGCGCGGCGACGGCGCCGGTGCCGCCTTCGCAGTCGGTGCTGACGATGAGGGCATTGCCTGCCAAAACCGGTGAGGCGCCGCTGCCGTGTTCCTCTTTATAGGGGCCGAGGTCTTTCTCCCAGACGGGTTTGCCCTCATGGGTAAAGGCCCTCGCGCGCATGGAGCCGCCGCTGCTCCAGACGAGGTAGATGCGGTCCTTGTCGGCGGTGGGGGTGCTGCTGGCGAAGCTGTTGAATTTGTGTTTGCCGTGGGGGTCGAACTTGTCGGCCACGCGCCAGGTTTCCTTGCCGGTGGCGAGGCTGTAGCATAGCAGGGCGCGCTCGCCGCCTTCACTCAACTCGGCGGTGAGGAAAATCCGGTCGCCCCACACGATGGGCGACGAGACGCCGGAACCTGGCAGGGTTGTTTGCCAGGCGTAGCTCTCGGTCTTCAATTCCGGCGGAATGCCCGGGGCCTTGCCGCTGCCGCCGCCGTTGGTGCCGAGGAATCGCGCCCATTCCTGAGCGGTGGCTGGCAATGCGAAGGAAAGTGCGGCGGCGAGGGTGAGGGTGATCTTCATGGCGGCGCACTTGTGGAGCCTGCGGCGGACCGCGCCAGGGATTTTCCATCCGCACTGGTGGAGGGGAGGGGAGGTGATCAGTAATCGGTGATCACCCGACTCGCCGTTCACCGTCCCTGCTGCGGAACATAATACGGCGCGGGCGCAGGCTGCGGCGAGAACTTCCGGCTGATCCACTGGCCGGCGCTGTTCATTCCGCGACCAACACTTTGCGCTCCGCGGTTCACGACTTCGCGGGTCTTGCCCATGGGAGCCTGGCTGCTGGCCGGAGGTGCTGGCGGCGGCGGGGTGAAGGCGAGCATTTGCGTGACGCGGCCACTGGAGGCGGAGACGGTTGCTTCCGCAACTTTGTGTCCTGCGGCGTTGTTAAGTTGAAGACTCCAGGCAGGGGCGCCCGATGCGCCGGCCCGCAGACGATAGCCGACGGAATCAAAGCCGATGCGTGCCTTCTTCGCGGTCTCGTTCGCCTTCATGAATGCCAGCGTGGAGTCGAGGGTGAATTTCTTTTGAACGATTGCCGGTCCCTGCAATTGCGCCGCTACACCGGCGGGCACCAGGCCTTCGCTGATGACGCCCTTCGCGCCGATAAAGAACTCGCGCAGCCCGCCTTTGCCGTCGCTGGCAACGAAATGCCAGGCCGCCGGCTGATCCTGTCCCTGGTTGCCATCAATCTGAACAATGCGCTCCAGCCAGGCGGCTCCGCGTTCGCGCCCGAGGGTGCGCATGGCTTCTTTGGCAGCGAGGCCTTTGGCGGACGCGGGAAGCGAGAAACCGGTGAGGAGGACGAGGAGGGACAGCAGGATTTTCATGGGTTGGTCAGTGCGGCTGATGGATACTTTTCTCCATCGTCATTTCAATGGAGTGTTTTGCGTTCTGCGCGGATGCCGAAGATTTTACTTTGCAGAACTCGTGCACTCCGATTCAGTGCCGGGCAATCAGCAGCCTCCATTCCATGAATCAACCACCCGCCACGGATCGTCGCCATTTTTTGAAATCCTCCTTCGCCGCCACCGCAGCCCTCACGGCGTCGGCAGTGCCGTCTCACGCTGAGGACGCCCCTGCCATCGTTCGCCCGAAACTGAGCCGCCGCATTCTGCTCTCCTGCAAGCTGGGCATGATCGCCAATGAGGTGGGCGGAAAGAAGATGACCATCAATGACCGTCTGAAGATGGCCGCCGAGGCGGGCTTCGATGGCGTGGACTTCGATGAGGCCGGTAATTTCACGCCCGAGCAGGCACGTGCGGCAGTGAAGGAGACGGGCGTATTCGTTCACAACGCTATCAACCACACGCACTGGGGGGTGCGCCTGACCGATGCGAATCAGGAGACGCGCGACAAGGCGCGCGCCAACATGGACCACTGTATCCGCGTATCCCACGCAGCGGGCGGCAGCGGCATTCTTATTGTCGTCGGCAAGGGCTCAGACGGGCCTGCGGAGGAGATCGAGGAGCGTTGTCGTGTGGAGATAAAGAAGAGTATCCCGCTCGCCGCGTCGCTCGGTCAGGTGATTCTGTTTGAGAACGTGTGGAACCAAATGATGTACGATCACGACAAAGGCCCCGAGCAGACGGCGGAGCGCTTCATCAAATTCGTGGACAGCTTTAACAGCCCGTGGGTCGGCATGTATTACGACATCGGCAATCACTGGAAATACGGCCAGCCCGGCGAATGGGTCCGCGCCTTTGGCCGCCGGGCCGTGAAGCTGGACGTGAAAGGTTTCAGCCGCGCGAAGAACAAGTTTGTGGACATCACCAGCGAGGAGGACGACCTCCCGTGGGGCGAAGTCCGCAAGGCTCTAGCCGAGACGGGCTGGACAGGCTGGACCACTGCCGAAGTCGGCGGCGGCGATGTGAAGCGCCTCACCATCGTGCGTCAGCAGATGGAGAAAGCGTTCGGGCTCTGAGCAGGGCAGGGGATTACTTCTCCGCCAGCTTCTTCAGCGCTGCGGCCTTGCCTGTGGTTTCCCACGTCAGGTCCTTGTCTTCCTTGCCGAAGTGCCCGTAGTTCGTGCTCTTGCTGTAGATGGGGCGCAGGAGATCGAGCTGCTTCACGATGTCAGCAGGCTTGAAGGAAAAGACTTTGAGCACCGCGGCGAGGATGGCGTCATCGGAGACCGTGCCGGTGGCAAAAGTGTCCACATGCACGCTGACCGGCAGCGGATGGCCGATGGCATAGGCAAACTGAATTTCGCAGCGCGTGGCGAGGCCGGCGGCGACGATGGTCTTGGCGACCCAGCGGCCCATGTAGGCGGCGCTGCGGTCCACTTTGCTCGGGTCCTTGCCGGAGAAAGCACCGCCGCCGTGACGACCCATGCCGCCGTAGCTGTCCACGATGATTTTCCGCCCGGTCAGGCCGCTGTCGCCCTGCGGGCCGCCGACGACGAAGTTCCCCGTAGGGTTGATGAGAAACTCCGTGTTCTTCGTGAGCATGTTCTTCGGCAGCACCTTCTTCACGATCTGCTCGATACAGAACTTCTCGATCTCTGCGTGCTTCACGCTGGCGGCGTGCTGCGTGGAGATGACGACGTTCACGATCCGGGTGGGCTTCCCGTCCACATACTCGACGGAGACCTGGCTCTTGGCATCGGGACGCAGCCACGGGGCGAGCTTGCCGGCCTTGCGAATGCGCGTGAGTTCGCG
>JANOZA010000585.1:0-8307 GCA_031429155.1 Verrucomicrobiota bacterium
GGAATCAAGACATGCTGGATCGCCTCAAATACTACGACGGTGAACTCGGCGAGATCGAGGAAATCCCGGAAGACCTCAAGGTGAAGTATCTCACCGCATTTGGCATTGATCACCAGTGGCTCATCGCGGCCGCCGCGCGCCGGCAAAAATGGATTGACCAAAGCCAGAGCGTAAACCTCTTCCTCCCCTCGCCGGATCTCAAAGTGCTCAGCCATATGTATCGCGCCGCCTGGCGATGCGGACTGAAGACTACCTACTACCTCCGCACCACCAGCGCTTCCAATATCGAGAAAGCCACCGTCAGCGTCCCCACCAGGGAGAATCGCCTCTCTGGGACTGCTGATGAGCCCGTCGCACGCCAATATTCAGAATCCGAGAAGCTTTCCTGTTCCCTGGAGGCGAAGTTGCTCGGCATCGAATGTGAGTCATGCCAGTGACAATGACAATGCCAGCCGGAGGAGCAAATCAGGGACATCGAATTTTAAATTGTTTCGCGACGATCATTGAAGAAGCACCTGTCGTTTCACTGTTCATCAATCCTGCCGGCAATGTGACTCTTGATTCGCGTTTGCCGCTATTCCAGTGAAGCCGCCTCACCGCAAAGTTTCCCCGCCTGAACCGGTCGTTGAGCGCGTCGGTGAAGACGGGATGGTTTACGTTGAGTTGAAAGGGGCTGGCGGCACTTGGGAAGATCGGCAGCGTTGCCGCAGCTATGGCAAATCCATGGAACTGTTCTGCGGCGCATTGAGCATTTTCGTGCTCTGGATATCCACTATCGCCACCATCGTTTCCCTCGTGATGCACGTCACTGGTCACGGTCAGCCATGGGCAGTCCTCAGTATCATTTCACTAAGCACCCTCGTTGTCTCCCTGATTGTTTCCCTGGCTATTTCTCTGGCAAAAAAATGTCCACTCTGTCACGGTCCTCCCCTGCATAGTCGATTTTGCCGCAAGCACCGGCTCGCAGACTGCTGGCCGCCCTTCACCCACCGCGCCACGGTGGTGCTCCGCATCCTCACCACTCTCACATTCCGCTGCATGTATTGCGGCACCCCATTCAGACTGTTCAAGAAGTCTTCGCGGAGAAATGCAGATTGAGACAGGGGAAGGCTTTAAGGGGGCGCTTGGTTGCTTTTGCGGCTTTTGGATAAACTGCACGACAGCCCCGGTCTCTTCGTTGCTGCAAAATTCACTTCCCACTCCTCTGCAAACCCGGGTATGCTGTCTGGAAATCAGCCATCATCATGCCCCCTCGTATCCTGTTCCTCATACTGCTCATCCTGCCTTCCGTGCTGCACGCCGGCACCGTCGTCACGCTCGGTACTATAAAACAGTTCACCGGGCCGGCGGACCCGAACATTGATCTCACCGGGCAGTTCGACTACGCCATCAGTTTCAACGATGATGTGCAGAATCGGACGGTGAACGGGGTGCAGTTCAAACTGGACACTCCTGCGCCCCCGGGCACGTCGTTCCTCGGGCCGCAGTTCGTCACCGGCTGGCAGGCGAAGCCGGAATACGGCGCGGGCCCGGACGCGGACTCGCTGGAGGAGATCATGCACGACATCCGCTGGGCCAACGCGCCCAACGGCGAGAAACTCCAGGCGACGCTCGCGGTGGCGCCCAACATTCCCTACAAGCTGCAAATCCTCATCGGCGGTAACAACCCGGAGAGCCGCATTTGGGACATCCGCTTCAACGGCCAGCCGGCGGTGGATGAAATCAGTTCGCTCGGCGCGCAGCCCGGATCCACTTATGCGAGCAACCGCTCGATGCTGTGGGAGTACACCTTCACGCCGACGGCGACGCCGATCACGGTGGAGATGGGCGACTTCTTTGGCGCGAACGACGGCGGGGACCGCAATCCCATCTGGCAGGCGCTGACCCTTGAGCGTGTTTATATTCCACCGACGCCGGACGACATCACGCTCACGCCGGCGCAGTTCTTCCCCACGCAGTCCGCCTACATCGGGAACCTCATCGTGACGGACGGGAAATTCGGCGCGACGCACTCGCTGGCGTTCGTGAGCGGAACGGGAGCGGCGGACAATACGAAGTTCACCATCAGCAGCGGGCGGCTAATGCCGGCACCGTTCAACTTCACTGCACAGCCGCCGGGGACGAATTATTCCATCCGCGTGCGGGCGACGGACACGGGCGATGCGCTCCGCTTCCTGGAGAAGCAGCTCACCGTCTCGCTCGTCGCGGCGGTCGCGCCGTCATCGGTGCAGTTGAATGCGGCCTCGCTCAGCGCGGGTCTGATCGCGGGACAACTCGCGGGACTGATTTCCGCGACGGACCCGAATGCCTTCGATCGCCACACCTTCGCGCTCGTGAGCGGCGCGGGCAGCACCGACAACGGACTCTTCGCCGTCGTCGGCAATGAACTCCGCCTCGCCACCGCGCTCCCGCCGGGGACCACCAGCGTCACCATTCGCCTCCGCGCCACGGACTTGTCAGGGCTGACGGTGGAGTCGTCCCTCACGCTGCCGGTCCAGGAGGCGCGCGTGCGCATCAATGAAGTCATGTCCGTCTCTACCGCCGCCACGCTGCCGCTGGATGAGAACAACCAGCCGCAGGACTGGATTGAGATTTACAACGAGCTGGCGCAGCCGGTGAATCTCGCCGGCTGGAAGCTCTCGGACGATCCCGATAACCTCGCCAAGTGGACGTTCCCCGCCACCGCCACCATCGCGCCGAACGGCTACTTCCTCGTCTTCGCCAGCGGCAGCGGAGCCACGCCCGCCGGGCAGCCGCCGCATACGAATTTCAGTCTCAGTCAAAGCGGCGAGCGGCTCCTGCTCTCGCGGCCTGACGGCGTGGTGGTGAGCGACTTCAATCCGCCGGAGATGTTCCCGAATGCCACCTGGGGCGTGCGCGGCGGCGGCACGGAACTCGGCTACCTGCGCACGCCGACTCCGAACACGCTGAACTCGCAGCCCGCCGTCGCGGGCCGGAATGACGTGACTTTCTCAGTGCCGCACGGCTTCAAGACGGCGGCGTTCCCGCTCACGCTCACGGCGACGATTCCAGGCTCCATCATCTATTACACGCTCGACGGCAGCGTCCCGAGCACCGCCAGCGCGGTCTATGCAGCGGCGCTCAATATCACGCCCACTCCCGGCACCGTGCGCAGCGGCACCCGAACGGTGCGCGCCTACGCCACTCATGCAGACGCGGCCTACACGCCCATCGCCACGCAGACTTACTTGTTCGTGAATGGCGTCGCTGCGCCCAACACCGACGGCATCGTCGGCCAGGCGAATCTCATCGCCAGCATCAAGACGCACCCGACCTACGGCCCGCTCATTGATGACGCGCTGCTCGCGCTGCCGGCGATGTGCATCACGAACAGTTCCGCCGACCTGCCGTATGCGGAAACGGAGAGCAGCATGGAGCTGTTCGATCCCGCGGGAGGAGAGCCGGGCTTCACCATTCCCGCCGGCATCATCCGCAGCGGCACCACCAGTCTTGGCTATGCCAAAGGCAGCATGAGCGCGCGCTTCCGCGGCGAGTATGGCGCGACGAAGCTGATCTATCCTGTCTATGGCCGCCATCCGCACGATGCGCTGGGCGCGGTGAGCGAGTTCCAGGAATTCCGCCTCCGCAGCGGCTCACACGACACGCACAGTTGGATCGCGAATCCGGGCCAGCCCGGCACCGGCTACGGCTCGCCGCCCATCACGCGCGACGGCGATGCGCAGTACATCCGCAACATCTGGATCGAAGACATGCAGCTTCTCATGGGCCAGCCAGGCAAGCACGGGCGCATGGTGAACATGTTCTTCAATGGCAACTACTACGGCATGTACCACATTCAGGAGCACGCGGACAACGACTACATGGGCACCTACTATCCCGGCACGAAGGAGGATTATCACTTCACCGGCGCGGCCGTCACCGGCAGCACGAACGGCGCGGAAAGCTGGCAGACGCCGTGGAATCAGATGAAGGCCTCGCTGGGCAACTACACCGAAGCCAAACGCTGGGTGGATGTGACGAACCTAGCCGACTACATGGTGCTCGCGTTCTGGACCGGCAACGACTGGGACTGGAGCAGCCAGCACAACTGGGGCGCCGCCGGCCCGCGTCTGCCGGACTGGGGCGGCTGGAAGTTCTTCTGCCAGGACTCCGACATCAGTCTCCAGGACGTGATGGCCGACTGCACCGATCAGGGTGTGCCCGACGGCATCTTTGGCACGCTCATGCAGCACGCCGATTTCAAAACTCTCTTCCGCGACCGCATCTACAAACACATGTACCACGACGGCGTGCTCACGCCTGCCAAAGTCGCCGGCTATTACGACCTCCGCGCCAATGAAATCAGCACCGCCATCGTCGCCGAGACCGCGCGCTGGCAGCCAGGCGCGACCGCCGGCCCAGCACCGTGGGACCGCGACGGCGAGTGGCTCACGGAGAAGAACTACATGATGAACACCTACTTCCCGCAGCGCGGCACCATTCAGATGAATCAGTTCCGCGCGCGCGGCTGGTATCCGGTGGAAGCGCCGGAGATGAGCCAGTGGGGCGGCGCCGTGACCACCGGCCAGCAGATCACCCTGAGCGGCCCCGCGGGCGCGACGATTTATTACACGCTCGACGGCAGCGACCCGCGCCTGCCCGGCGGTGCCATCAGTCCCACTGCCCTCGCTTACAGCGGCAGCACGAGCACGCAGATTCTGGTGCAGCCCTACGATGACGTGCCGGCGCAGGGCGCGGTGTGGAAATATCTCGTGAGCGCCGCCGCGCCCGCCGCGACGTGGAAGGATAACGCCTTCGCCGATGCCTCATGGCTCAGCGGCGCGGCAGAACTCGGCTACTGCGATACAGACGAAATCACGAACTTCGGAGCAATAGACATTGATCCTGTCACCGCCGGTATCCAGCGGCCGCTGGTGAATTACTTCCGCCACACGTTCAACGTCGCGAATCCCGCGGCCTTCACCGGTCTCTCGCTGCGGGTGAAGCGCGACGACGGCGCGGTCATTTACCTCAACGGCACGGAACTCTGGCGCACCGCCATGCAGACCGGTGCCATCACCCACACCACCCCCGGCAACAGCGGCACCAGTGTGGCCGACGACGGCAATACGTGGCAGCCGCAGACGTTCACGCCCGCGCAGTACACGCTGCTTTCCGGCACCAACGTCATCGCCGCCTCGGTCCACAATTCTCTCGTCAGCAGCAGCGACATCAGTTTCGATCTCGAACTCACCGGCACCGTGCCCGTGACCCCGCAGCCCATCTTCATCAACGGCCCCACCACGCTGAAGGCCCGCGCGAAGAGCGGCAGCGAATGGTCCGCCGTGAACGACGCCACGTTCTACCTCACCGGCACCCAGACCGCCTCCACGGCGAACTTCACGCTCAGCGAAATCCAGTATAACCCCGAGGGCGCAGGGCAGGGGGACTGCGAGTTCCTCGAATTCAAAAACACCGGCGCGAACGCCGTGGACACGAACGGCGTGCAAATCGGCGGCGCGGTCGTCTTCACTTTCCCGTCCGGCATCATCCTGCTGCCTGGCGAACATGTTGTCGTGGTGAAAAACATGGCGCTTTTCGACGCCCGCTACCGCACTGCAGGCTCGCCGTGGTATCGCGCCGGCATTCGCCTGGCCGGCGTCTTCTCCGGCTCGCTGAATAACAGCGGGGAGGAAATCATCGTCCTCGCCGCGAACAACGCGCCGATCTATACCTTCACCTACGACGACGAAGGCGCATGGCCCGGACGCGCGGATGGCAACGGCAGCAGCCTGGAACTGGAAAACCCCGCCTCCGCGCCGACGACCCTCGCGGCGAAGCAGACGTATTATAATACCGCCGGAAGCTGGCGGCCGTCCTCCGAATTCCACGGCTCCCCCGGATTCGCCGGCAGCGGGCCGGATCAGCGCGTCGTCATCAACGAAGTCCTCAGCGCCAGCCTCGCGCCGCAGTTGGACTTCATCGAACTGCTCAACATCAGCGGCGTCAGTCAAAGCGTGGCCGGCTGGTTCCTCAGCGACAGCAGCGACGACTACCGGAAGTTCAAAATTCCCGCCGGCCCCAGCCTCGCCAACGGCGCGTATCTCGTGCTCGATGAGACCCACTTCAACAATCTGGCGAATCCAGGATGCCTCGTGCCGTTCAGCCTCAGCAGCAGCGGCGACGACGTCTATCTCCTCCAGGCCGACAGCGCCGGCAACCTGCTCAAGTTCGCCGACCGCGTGGAATTCTCCGCCGCCCCCGGCGCGATGACCTACGGACGGTCGCCCAACGGCACCGGCTCCTTCGACCTCATGCGCGGCCCCACTTCCGGCAACGCGAACACCCTCGCCCTCCCGCAATACGGCGCGTGGGTCGCCGGAGAATTCCCGCCCGGCACGCCCACCAGCGACACCGCCCTCGCCGCCGACCCTGACAAAGACGGCCTCGACAACCTCGCCGAGTTTTCCTTCAAGCTGTCGCCCGTCATTCCCAACGGCACGCCCATCAATGTCACCCCCGCCGCCAACGGCAGCCCGCTCCAAATCACCTTCGCCATCCGCAACGACGTGCCCGGCCTCACCGCCCGTCTCGACCTTTCCACCGATCTCACAGCATGGGACACCAGCGAGGCCGGCATCGAGCGCCTGCCCGTGATTCCCCAGCCGAACGGCACCAATCTCGTCACCGCCCGACTTAATCTCGCGCCGGCGTCAGTGCGGGTGTTTTTGAGAATATTCCTTGGGTTGTGAACAGGCGCGGGTTTCGCACCCGCATGACGGCACGATAACGCTCGTTCGCCCGTAAGAATTCCCGATTGAGCGCAGTAATTAGTCCCCCAATCGCTCTCTACTCATGTCTAATTTTCAGGAATACGCCCGTTATGAAACCCGCCGTCAATTCTTTGGCCGCGGGATGAATGCCCTCGGCTGGGCCGCGCTCGCTTCTCTGGCCAAAACCGGCACCACCGACGCCATTGGCGCAGAGGCAGCAGCCAATGCCCTGACCCATTTTGCACCGAAAGCGAAGCGCGTCATCTATCTCCACATGGTTGGTGGTCCGTCACAGATGGACCTCTACGACTACAAGCCGAAGATGAACGACTTCTACGACAAGGATTTGCCGGAGAGTGTACGTAATGGCCAGCGCCTCACCGGCATGACCAGCGGCCAGGCGCGGTTCCCCATCGCGCCTTCGATGTATAAGTTTCAGCAGCACGGGAAGTGCGGCATGTGGGTCAGCGAGATGTTACCCCACACGGCGAAGATGGTGGACGACATGTGCTTCATCCGCTCCATGAACACGGAGGCGATCAACCACGAGCCCGCCATTAGTTTCATGCAGACGGGGAATCAAGTCTCCGGCCGCGCCTGCCTGGGATCCTGGGCCAGTTACGGCCTCGGCAGCGGGAACAAGGATCTGCCTACGTTCGTCGTCCTCGTTGCGCAGCCGCGAAACACGGAACAAATCCAAGCCATCTCCGCGCGGCTGTGGAACAGCGGTTTCCTGCCGGGCGAACACGCTGGTGTCGCCTTCCGCAGCGGCAAAGATCCTATCCTCTACATCAACAACCCCGCAGGTGTTTCTCAGGACATCCGCCGCCGCACGCTGGACACAATTAAAGCCCTCAATGAGCGGAACTACGCCATCGTCGGCGATGAGGAAACCCACAACCGCATCAGCCAGTATGAAATGGCCTTCCGCATGCAAACCAGTGTGCCGGAACTCGCCGACCTCAGTAAAGAGCCTGCGAGCACCAAGGCGCTTTACGGCCCGGACATTGAGAAGCCCGGCAGTTTCGGCCACAGCGCGCTCATGGCCCGCCGTCTCGTCGAGCGCGGCGTGCGATTCGTCCAAATCTACCACAACAACTGGGACCATCACGGCAACATCGCCAAACGCATGCCTGACCAGTGTGCCGACACCGACCAGCCCTGCTGGGGGCTCATTCAGGATCTCAAACAGCGCGGCATGTACGACGACACGCTCGTGATTTGGGGCGGGGAATTCGGCCGCACCATTTACAGTCAGGGCGGAGTCTCCCACACGAACTACGGACGTGATCACCACCCGCGCTGCTTCACCATGTGGATGGCTGGCGGTGGATCACGCCCCGGGACCATCTATGGTGAAACCGACGACTTTTCCTACAACATCGTGAAGGATCCCGTCCACATCCACGACTTCCACGCCACCGTACTCCATCTGCTAGGCTTCAACCACGAGAAGTTCACCTTCAAACACCAGGGCCTCGATCAGCGCCTCACCGGCGTGGAAAAGAGCCGGGTTATTAAGGAGTTGATCGTGTGAGTCGCTCCAGAGGCCAGACGACGACGGGAAGGTGGC
>JANOZA010000586.1:0-2731 GCA_031429155.1 Verrucomicrobiota bacterium
GCGGACTGCCCGTGAGCAGTGTGAGAGCCTCGGCGGCGGCGCGGGAGAAGGTACTATGGCCCGAGACGTAGCCAGGGAATGCAGGGGTGTTGAATGTCTTGCGCTGAAACGGCAGCCAGTCTTTGGCAAATTGCCAGCGCACGAGGCTTTGGTGCGTGGCGATGGACGGAGCGGGCAGGTTGGCGGGGTCTTCGCCAGGCCATGATTTAATCACCACTTTTCCGATATTGAGGCTGCCGGGGACGTAGCTGTTGTAGCCCACATCCCAAATCTGATGGTGACGCTGCCCGGATACTGCGGTGGCGGCAGTGACGAGTTCCACCACGCCGGTTTCCAGCGGCAGGCCCTGAGAATTGTAAGATGGCCCCAACGGATCGGACGACTGTCCCTTGCTGCCCATATAGCGGATCATGGTGATGGGGCGGGTGCCAAGGTAGTAGCGCTTGAGGGACCATGCGGCGCAGGCGGCATCGTGGGTGGCGCCGGACAGTGCGAGGTAGGTCTTCACGTCCCATTCCAGATCGTTGAGCGTGGGGCCGGTGCCGCGGATTTTCTTCACCAGCAGCGGCATTTCTGAAACTTCATTGGCCAGCACGTGCCAGTGGCCGGGCGGGGTTTCGGAGTTGGGGCCGTCGGCCCAGAACTCTGCGAGGACGCGAACGTAGTCTGCGCGCGGCACCCGATTCAGTTGATTCACTGGATAAGGGGCACCCGTGACCGGATTGACGGGATACCCTGTGCCGGTGTCTGCGCCGAGGGGATTGTTGCCGATGGCTCCCGGTGAAATGTCCACCTCAGTGGGGTCATTCAACAGGCTGCTGGCCCGGATCACCGCGAGAGCCTGCTGCTTATACTCGGCATCCGTCGTGCTGGGTGCGCCGGGCATACTCAGCCGGGAAGGGCCGCCGAACGGATCGAGCCAGGGCTTGGAAGAATCCGTGCGCGTGAGGCTGAAGGGCGTGGTCGCCAGCCCCTGGACGCCGACGTAGTTTTGCGTGCCTCCGGGTTGCGGGAAGCCGTTCTGGTCCACGATGACGCTGAGCGAGAGCGGCTGCCAGAAGTTGGGATCCGTGTTGGCCGGAATTGGGTAGCCGAGCGGCATGTTTGGTCTCGGTGGATCCTCTGCATTTTCCCCCAAGACACTGAGCGGCACCGCAGCGTTGGGATTATCCAGCGCGTGAGCACGGGGATAGGCGGTGAGCGAGAAACCGTCGTTGGAGCCCCATGTCAGGACGGCATCGCCCATGCGTTTACCGAGTTCCGCTGGCGTCGAACCGGCCGTGGCCACCGCCTGGGCGGTAGCGACCGAGTAGCCCATCGCGGTGAGTTTGGCATCAATGCTGGCGGACGTTGCCGCTGCCCCCTGGGGAAACGGGGCGGTTGGATAAGGGAGCACCAGTCGAGCCCTCAGCACGCGATACGCGGCATAGGTGATGGCCTCCCGTCGGGCGAGTTCCACTTCCGCCGGACTGGCAGGAATCACTGCGCTCTTCTCATTATATATATACCCCACAGCCGTCGTGTCGTATGCGGCCCAGGCATTATACATCGCCACGGCGGTGTGGAATAAATTGCGGGCGTGAGCCGGGGGATTGGGCACATTGAGCCGGATCGCCGCCATGAGTTGTTCATTCCATTCCCTGGCAGCAGAGGGGGCTGCTTTCGCAGCCGCAGGGAGGAGCAGCACGAGAAGCGGGAGAGTGATCCGTCCGCGAATGCCGCGGCTGGGAGCAGGTTGAGAAAGCGTTTTATTCATAAATGGGAAGTGGTCACAGCCCGGATGGCCGCAGGGATTTTCGCTTTCTACAGGCCATTCAGCGCACCTGACAGCATGGATCAATGAACCGCCGGCATCTTTGGATGAACGCCGTCTCTGCACGGACAAAGTCACTCCTGTCAGCATCGCTCAACGTAGCCCGGCGATGGCTGCCTCTTGCGACAATCAGGCCCGCATCCGTCCCTGATTCGAGCCTGTTCGTGTACTGGAATGCCTCGCAGCTTGCACCCCGCCCGTGGTGATTCATATTCCATGCCATGTCCTCCCCCTCCACTCTCCGTTGCCTCGTTGCCGATGATGATCCGCTCATCTGCGACACGGTGGAGTCTCACCTGCAAAAGGCCGGCGGCATTGAGTTCTGCCTCAAGGCCAATGACGGGCTCACGGCTCTCAATCTCCTCTCCACCGGCGAATTTGATCTCATCTTCCTGGATCTCCACATGCCCGGACTCGACGGTGAATCGCTGCTGCGCGCCATGCCCCGCGGGCTGCCGGTCATCGTCATCTCCGCGAGCACCGAGTTCGCCGCGCAGTCCTACGAATTCGATGTCGTGGATTATCTGGTAAAACCGCTGGAGTTCCCCCGCTTCTGCCAGGCTTTCGCCAAGGCGAAGCAGCGCCTCGCCGCCAAATCCGGCAGCGGTGCCGCCAGGCCGCCGGACGAAATCTTCGTCAAAGACGGCACCCGTGTGCAGAAGGTGGACCTGCGCCGCCTTCTCCTCATCAAAGCCGAAGCCAACTATGTGGATTTCATCATGGAGGAATCGAGCGTCCTGAGCCTGATGAGCATGAAGCGTGTGGAGGAATTACTGCCGGAGCACTTCATCCGCGTCCACCGTTCCTACATCGTGAACCGCAACCGAATTGGTCGTGTGGAAGACGGCAGTAATTCCTCCACACGCTTCATGCTCATCAGGCTCAGGACGCTCGATTCCTCCATGATGAAATCCACAT
>JANOZA010000587.1:0-5212 GCA_031429155.1 Verrucomicrobiota bacterium
TCGGGGTCTATATCAGGACCACAAATGCCAGTGGAGCAGCACATGGCGGGGTCGTAGATCTGGATTGATTTCATATTGGTTGGACGGCGGAAAACCTCTTCCGCCTTAGGGTATTCTGCACGTCACGGCGGCTAATGCGCGGGGATTCGTGTTTCTTTTTTGACTGAATCCTGCGGTGTCCCTTGTGCGGCGGAGAGGATGGCATCCGCGACGCGGCCATAGGCACCGTCGCCGGCGAGGGTCGCGATGATGGCGCGGAGTTCGGATGAAAGCGCAGCGCGGGCGTTATTGTCGTCGCTGAGGCGGAGGAGTTCGGCGGCGATCTTAGGGCCATTGCAGTGGCGCTGGAGCAGTTCCTTCACGACTTCGCGGCCGGCGAGGATGTTGACGATGCCGAGGAAGGGGACGCGGATGAGCATTCGTCCCGCGAGGTAAGTGCCGGGGCTCACTTTGTAGATGAGGCAGTAGGGCATCTCGTGAATGGCGGCCTCCAGGGTGGCGGTGCCGCTGGCGACAGCGCCGCAGGCCACACGCTGCATCAGCGTATTCACAGTGCCGGTCTCGATAGTCAGGTCCGCGACGGGATTCTCTGCCAACATGCCGCGCATGGTGGCAGCGAGTTTCTCCGAGGCCGCACTGGCGACGAACTTTAGCGCCGGACGCTCCACCTTCATGCGCTGCGCGGCATCGAGGAGGGCAGGGAAGTGCTTGGTGATTTCCCGCCGCCGGCTGCCAGGAAAGAGTCCGATGAGTCCTGGCTCGCGGGGAATGTTCAGCCGCCGCTTCCGGTGATACTCCACGAGCGGATGCCCGCCGAAAAGGGTGTGCAGTCCGCAGCCTTCGTAGAGTTCCTTCTCGAACGGAAAGATGCAGATCATGAGGTCGAGGAGCTTTCCCATCTTCGGGATGCGTCCGCGGTGCCAGGCCCAGACCTGGGGGCTAATGTAGTAAATGATTTTCCCTGCGTAGCCGCTCTGACGCAGGGCTTTGGCGAGGCGGAGATTGAAGCCAGGGTAATCAATGAGCACGACGGCATCGGGCTTCAGTTCAGCGATGCGCTCGAGAGTGGCGGTGAACTTCTTTTTGAACCAGCCGTACTTCTTGAGCACTTCCACGAGACCCACGACGCCGGCTTCCTCCACCCAGTCGGGAATGTCCGGGCTAAGGGCGTGCATCTCTGCGCCGCCGAGACCGTGGAAGGCGATGTCCGGCTGCCGGGCGCGCAGTTCCTCCATGAGCCCGGCGCCGTGGCGGTCGCCGCTGCGTTCACCGGAGAGGAGGAAGAGACGCATGACTGGATAAAGCAGAGGGATTTGAACAGGAGGAACAGAGGAAACAGAGAGAAAGAGGAGAGAAAGAGGAGAGAGGGTTTTAGAATTCGACGCAAAAGCCTCTGTCACCTCTGTTTCCTCCTGTTCAAAATCTCTTCCGTTCAATGCACCAGCTTGTTGAGCGCATACTCGATGATGCCCTCCGCGCCGAGTTCCTTGAGCTGCGGGATGATTTCCCGGACGATGCTTTCATCAATGACTGTCTCCACGCTCAGCCAGTCCTCGTCCGTCAGATGGGCAATGGTTGGGCGGCGCAGGCTGGGCAGAGTGGAGACGAGCTTCTGGAGCTGCGACTTCGGCAGGTTCATCTTGAGGCCCACTTTGCCGCGGGCATCGAGCGCGCCTTTGATGAGCAGGGCGAGGCGGCGGATCTTGGCGGCCTTCCAGGGATCCGCCATGGCGGCGCGGCTGGCGATGAGCTGCGGATAGGATTCCAGCAGCGTGTCCACGATACGCAGCTTGTTGGCGCGCAGCGACGAGCCGGTCTCGGTGATGTCCACAATGGCGTCCACGAGTTCCGGCACCTTCACCTCCGTGGCACCCCACGAAAACTCCACCTCCGCAGTGACACCCTTCGACTTCAAATAATGCTGCGTGAGCCCCACCGCCTCCGCGGCGATACGCTTGCCCTCCAGGTCATGCACCGTCTTCACCGGCGAATCCTCATGCACGACGAGCACCCAGCGGGTCGGCTTGTTCGTGGCCCGCGAGTAGGGCAATTCGCAGATATACTCCACGTCGGCATTGTTCTCGATGATCCAGTCTTTCCCCGTGATGCCGGCATCGAGGAACCCCTGATCCACATAGCGTCCTATCTCCTGCGCGCGGAGCAGCCGAATTTCCATCTCGGCATCATCCACTGCCGGACGGTAGCTGCGGCCCGCCCCCTGAATGCTGAATCCAGCACGCTCCATGAGCGCTAGAGTAGGTTCCTGAAGACTGCCGCTGGGCAGTCCAAGTTTGAGTTTATTGATATCGGGCATGTGTGGTGAAGGGAGGGAAAAAGGGCGCGCAGTCTCAGGGCCGGAGCCGGGAAATCAAGTTCGATTCCCGCCGGGGGACTGCTCCGTTCTCCCTGGCGAAGTTGGCTTCCGCTTCACTTGGCGCACGGGCTCCGGAACCACCGTGCGCGCCGGCAGTCCAGAACGTGCCGGGGAGGCGGGGACAAGTGTGCCGGCCATCCCGTGACGTCCCGGGTCGGCGGGGACAGGTGTGCCCGGCATCCCGGGATGTCCTGGGGAGGGGGGGACAGGTGTTCCCTTAATGTTCGGACGTGCCGGAGAGGCGGGGACAAGTGTTCCCTTAATGTTCAGACGTCCCGGGGAGGCGGGGACAGGTGTCCCGACCGACCCGGGAGATCCCGGGGAGGCCGGGACACGTCTGCTGCCGGTTTGGCTACCCCTCCCAGCGGTCTCGGAGGGGATGCCTGGAGAGACATTCGTCGTCCTCGAAAGTGACCGAGGACGAGGACGAGAACGAGAACGAGAACGAGAACGAAACTCTGAACTCTGAACAAGGTTGGCTTGCGCGCGCGGAGCGTGACCGCCCGGAGCATGGGCCTGTCCTCCGGATAAACGCCGCGTTCCTCCCAGCGATCCTCAGGGGACGTAGAGGAATTCGTTCAGCCCGAATAGCGACTGGCAGTAGTCTGTTAAGGACTGCCTCTCAGGATCGGCGTGGCCGGCTTCGCGATGGAGTGCGGTCTGCTTCTCCAGGAATGGCAGCACGGTGGCCAGTTCATCAGCATTCGGGCTCCGGCTCAAGGCGTGCAGGGTGGCATCGCGCACGCGGGCTTCCGTGCTGGCGGCGGGCCAGACCTTTGCGGCCAGGGCGG
Organism: Verrucomicrobiota bacterium; assembly: GCA_031429155.1. Classification (GTDB taxonomy): domain Bacteria; phylum Verrucomicrobiota; class Verrucomicrobiia; order Verrucomicrobiales; family V1-33; genus V1-33. The sequence continues at coordinate 3,166 of JANOZA010000587.1, forward strand.
CGGCCCATGCGCGGGCCTGCGGGCTGTTCATGAGGAAAAGCGCCTGTGGGGCGACGGTGGTCACCGGCCGGTTGCCCTGACTGGTGAGCGGCTCGGGGGCATCGAAGACCACCATGCTGTTCACTAGCTGGCTGCGTTTGACGGTGAAGTAGATGCTCCGGCGGCGGCTGTTCTCGTCGAGGGTGCCTTTGCCAAAGAGCGTGGGATCGAGCTGCCCGGAAACGGCGAGAATGGTGTCGCGCGCGGCTTCGGCCTCCAGGCGGCGGGGCATGGCGCGGAGGAACAGCGCGTTGTCAGGATCAGCCGCGAGCTTTGCGGCATCGGCGATGGTGCTCTGCCGCCAGGCCTGGCTCGTCATGATGAGGCGGTGGATTGGTTTCAGCTTCCAGCCATTGCGAACGAGTTCGCCCGCCAGCCAGTCGAGGAGTTCCGGCTCCGATGGCAGCGTGCCGGTCTTGCCGAAATCATTTGGGGTCGCGACGAGGCCGCGGCCGAAGTGGTGCTGCCACAGCCGGTTCACGGCCACGCGGGCCATGAGCGCGCCGGCGCCGTGGTCCACATCGGTCATCCAGTTGGCCAGCGATCGGCGGCGGCCTGAGGATTTCGCCCCGGCGGGCGGCGACCACTGCCAGCGCTTCTCGTCCGCGCCGCGCATCAGCACCTGGAGGAAGCTCTGCGTCGCGGGCGCGACCTTCTTATTCGTGTCGCCCCGTGAGAGGATGTGCGTCTCCTGGAGGAACGGCGGCCCCTGCGAGTGCATGACGAGCGGATCATATCCCTCCGCGCAGATGAGGACCGGTTCTCCCGCTTTCGGAACCTTGCCGGCGTGCTCGGCGATCTTCCGTTCGCGCTCCTGCCACTCCGGCTGGCGCTCTTTCCACCACGTCCACAATGTCTGCCGCTCCGTGCTGTTCAGGCTCGACGGGCTGGCGAGTTTCGGAGCCAGTGCCGCGATGGCCGCCGGGGCGGGTGACTCGTTGAGTTTTGGCAGGGCGCCGGAGGCGAAGGAGAACCGCGGGCGTCCGATGTTGTGGCTGGTGTTCACGGCGAACTCCAGCGTCACCGTCAGCTTTGCCGGCAGTTGGACTGGTTCTGCGAAAACAAAAACCGCCGCGTGGTCTTTGCCAATCTGGCCGTCCACCGCCCAGCCGGACTGTGCATTGTCATCCAGTGACGAAGCGACCGAAAGCCCGCCGCTGTTTTGCTGATGCGTGAATTCGCCGGGCTTCAGAGCGATGTCCTTCACTGCTCCGCCCGCTGCCTCCGCGCTAACACGGATTCGGCTCAAGGCAAAGTTGCCGTTGTTCGCGCGGCCCGGGCCTTTGGATGGCATCGAGGCATCCGCCAGCGCTTCCAGCTTGAGCGCCGTAAGGGCCGCGCCCGGGGAGGGCAGGGAAGTGGTGAAGGTATAGACATCCGAGGCCGCATTGGCTCCCTCCGCCAGCCAAGAGCCGTCGGGCATTTTGCGGAAGCTGGCACCGCCTTTGGAAACGACAGAGCCGTCCGCCAGCGCCCATCCGCTGGATGGCAGGCCGGAAGGCTTCGATGCCAGCCATTTTTCAAACCCTGGTGTCAGCGTCGCCTTTTCCCATCCTTCGCGTTCGGCGATCAACTTGTCGTGTTCCGCTTTGTGCTGGGCTTTCGCCGCTGCGTTGCGGGAGGGATCCACTTCCAGATCCACATTGCTCCGCACCGTCGTGGTGAACGTCGAAAGCAGCCGGTAGTAATCCTGTGTGGGGAACGGATCAAACTTGTGATCATGACAGCGCGCGCAGCCGATGGTGAGGCCTAGCATGGCCGAGCCGGTGGTGGAGAGCATGTCATCCATCGCATCGTAGCGGACGCGCTCCACCTCGTTGGCGGTGATCTGGGTAGGGAAAACGCCGGCACCCAGAAACCCCGTCGCCATCATCGCCTCCGCATTCCCGGGCGCATACTCATCGCCCGCGATCTGCCACTGCACGAACTGATCCCATGGCATGTCGGCGTTCAGGGCGCGGATCACGAAGTCACGGTAATGCCACGCGTTGGGCCGGTCGTAGTCGTG
>JANOZA010000588.1:0-9384 GCA_031429155.1 Verrucomicrobiota bacterium
TTCGGACACAGTGGTGGATGAAGTCCCATGGGCCGACGGCGGCCGATGGCCGGAAGCCGCCGACGGCGGTGGCGTCAGTCTGGAACTGAAAGACCCGCGCTCCGACAATGCCAGGGCTGAGGCTTGGGCGGCGAGTAATGAGTCCGCGCTGTGGCAGACGATCACGTATCGCGCCCCGGGCATGGAGCCGCCCAACACCAATAACCCCGATACCTGGCGCGAGTTTTTATTTGGGATGTTGGATTCGGGCGAACTGCTGGTGGATGACGTGCGGGTCACGGAAGACCCCGACGGCACACCGGTGCAGCTCATCCAGAACGGCACCTTTGAGAGTGATACCGTCGGCCAGCCGCCGGCTAAGTGGCGCTGTCTCGGCACTCACAAGCTCAGCTCCGTGGTCAACGATCCGGATGGCCCGGGCAAGGTTTTTAAGATCGTCGCTACCGCCGAGTTCGAGCACAGCTACAACTGCTGCTCCACGACCAACGCAGCCAATCGTGTAATCAACACCACGAAGACTTACGAGATCAGCTACCGCGCCAGGTGGCTCCGCGGCAGCCCGCAGTTGAACAGCCGGCTTTACCTTAATCGTTGCGCCCGCACCTCCATTCTCGCGCAGCCCGTGACGACCGGCACACCCGGCACCGTGAACAGCACAAGGCTCGCGAACGCTGGCCCGACATGTGACCGCCTCCGTCATTCGCCTGTAATCCCCACGGCTACGGTGCCCGTGCGCATCAGCGCAGACGTCTCCGATCCCGATGGCATCGCTTCCGCCAGGCTATTCTACAGTGTGAACGACGGCGTCTGGCAGACTACGGGTATGGCTGGTGAGAATGGCGGGCGCTTCTACGGCATTGTTCCAGGTCAGGCGGACGGTGTGACGGTGCAATTCTACATTCAGGCGACCGACGGTGCGGGTGCATCGTCGTTCTTTCCCTCTGCCGGGCCGAACTCCCGCGCCCTCTTCCGCGTCGGCGATGGCGGCGGGGCGGCGCAGAGCGTGCGCACGAAAATCCGCTGTCTGATGACGACGGCGGATGCCAACAATCTGCATGATGTCCTGCAAAGCGTGAGCAACTTCCGATGGGGCTGCACGGTCATTGATGGCGAGCGCGATGTTTATTACGACGCCGGTGTGCGCCTGCGCGCGGCTCCGTACGGACGTCAGGGAACGCGCGCCGGCTGGAATATCAGCATGGGCGCGCATCAGCCGTTTCGCGGCGTGCACAGCAGCATCGTGATTGACGGTGCTTTCAACATGCCTCGGGGCGACGGCACCGGCTGGCTGGAGAACAGCATCGGTCCCAGCGTGAACGAAATGCTTTATCAAACCATCGCCAACCGCGCTGGCGAGATCCCTGCCAGCTACGACGACATCTGCTGGTTCCAGGCGCCGCTCCCGGGCTACAACCGTCTCGCGCAACTCAAGCTCGCGCGCTTCAACAACAATTATCTCGACAGCATCTTCGACGGCAGTGACGCCGACGGCTCGCTCTACAAACAGGAACTGATCTATTACCCGACCACGACTGTGGACGGGAATCCGGAGAGCCTGAAGAATCCCTACAGTTCCGTGCGCGACCTCGACATCAAGAGTCTAGGCGTATCCGCGGACAGCTACCGCATGACCTACTTGCTGCAAAACCACACGGACCGTGACGACTTCAGCCGCATCATGAACATGTGCGCGGCGTTCGATTCTCCCGCCGGCACTCTCTACGCAAACAGCTTCGCGGCCATAGATACGGACAACTGGATGCGCGTGCTCGCCTTGAACGCGCTCACCGGTCTAGCCGACACTTATAACCAGGGACTCGCGCACAACGCCATGTTCTACGCCCGCCCGTCGGATGGTCGCGTCATGCTGCTGCCGTGGGATCAGGACCACTGCTTCTACTATGCGAAGAACTACAGCATCTTCGGCGGCGGCTCTCACCGTGTGGCAGCCATCGTCGCGCTGCCGCAAAACCGCAGGCTGATGTGCAAGCATCTGCTGAATCTCTGCCAGACCGGCTTCCGGAATGACTTCCTCGATCCCTTCGTCACTGCGCTGAGCGCCACCGCGCAGAAGCCTGGCTACGCCTTCAATCTCAAGCAATGGATCACTAATCGCCGGGCCTATGTTCTGGGGCAAATCACCGCGCAGCACCCTGCCGTGACCTTTGCAATCTCCACGAACGGCGGTGCGAACTTCACCGTCGCGACCGCATCATCCACGCTCGCCGGCAACGGTTGGGTGGACGTGGATGCCATCCGGCTCGATTCCTCCGGCGAATTGCTGCCTCTCACGTGGACCAGCGGCAGCGCATGGCAGATTACCGTGCCGCTCGCAGCTGGGGCGAACCTGATCTCCCTCACCGCCCTGAACATGCAGGGGCAGGTGGTTGGAAGTGACACGATCACCATCACCAACAACGGTCCGGAAGCCGTCAGCGCGATGAACCTCGTGCTCAGCGAAATCCATTACCATCCACCCGATCCAGACGGCGCGACCCTGGAGTTCATCGAACTCCAGAACATCGGCACACGCGCCGTGGACTGCACCGGCGCGGCCTTCACAGCGGGTGTGAATTTCAGTTTCCCCGCGAACTACATGATCCCCGTCGGCGGATACGCACTCGTCGTGCAAAACGCGAATGCCTTCACTACACGCTACGGTGCGGGACTACCTGTGGCCGGTGAATGGAACGCGACCACACGTCTGAGCAATGGCGGTGACCACATCACGCTCCTGGATCGCGCCGCCGCGCCAGTCAAAGACTTTGGCTACGACGATGTCGCTCCCTGGCCCACAACTCCGGACGGTGCAGGCTCCACCCTGGTCCTCATCAATCCCGCAGCAAATCCCGACCACGGTGTCGCTGCGAACTGGCGTGCCAGCACCAACCCCGGCGGCAGCCCCGGTGCCGCCGATCCATCCCCGCTGCCGTTCATCCAGCCTCCAATCACTGTGGCCAATGCCCTCGTCATAGCGCCGCAGGTTTCCATCGCAGGCAGCGAAGTCCGCGTCATCTGGACTGAGCGCGCGGGCCTGAACGGCCTCACGGTGACGCCGCAGGTCAGCGGTGATCTCCGCAACTGGCAGTCCGACCCCGGAGACGAAAGCCTGATCCGTATTCTCAGCACATTCTCGGACGAAACCGGCCGCACCATCACTGCTGTTCCTGCCGCTAGGCTGGGCAAGCTTTTCTTCCGCCTGCTGATTGAGCGCCGGTAGTCGGGTTGGACGAGGAAATCATTTGCCGCCGCCTGTCTGCCCGGCAGAATCCTGGCATTATGGATTACGCCAACGAAACCGAAGTCGCCGAAGCCGCTAATCTCCTGCGTCCGCTGCGGACTGCATTGCAGGAGGTGCTGTTTGGCAAAGAGGAACTCATTGATTTGCTGATCTGCGGCGTTTTGGCGCGCGGACACATTTTGCTGGAGGGCCTGCCGGGACTGGGGAAGACGGAACTCGTGAAGGGCCTGGCCAAGGCGTTGGAACTGGATACGCGACGCATTCAGTTCACGCCTGATCTGTTGCCTGGAGACATCACGGGAAATCCCGTGCTCCAGGAAACGGCGTCAGGGCGGCAGTTCGTGTTTCAGCCAGGGCCGCTGTTCACCAACCTCGTGCTGGCGGATGAGATTAATCGCGCGAGCCCCAAAACGCAGTCGGCGCTGCTGGAGGCGATGCAGGAGCGGCGCGTCACGGTGCTCGGCAATACCCATGTGCTGCCGGATCCGTTTTTCGTGCTGGCGACGCAGAATCCCGTCGAACTCGAAGGCACGTATCCGCTGCCGGAGGCGCAGGTGGACCGGTTTCTGTTCAAACTGGAGGTGCTGCGCAGCGATGCGGCGGTGCTGGAGAGGATCGTGCTCCATCGTGAACTCGGCGTGGATCCGCAGGTGCCGCAGGTGATGTCGCGCGCGACGCTGAAGCAACTCATGGAACTGACGCGCCGCATTTACCTGCCGGACGTGGTGGCAAACTTCATCGCGCGGCTCGTGGATGCCACGCATCCCGGTCAGTCGCAGGCTGCGGCGGCGGTGAAATACGGCGCCAGCCCGCGTGCCGCGCTGAGCATCGCCTCGGCGATCAAAGCCCGCGCGCTCATGGCCGGGCGGCTCAATGCCAGTTTTGAAGACGTGCAGGCTGTCGCACGGCCAGTTCTCGCGCACCGCATCATCCTCGACTACGGCGCGCGCATAGACGGACGCACGGCGCGCGATGTCGTGGATGCGCTGCTCAAGGAAGTCCCTCCGCAGGATTTGAAGATTCCGAAGACGATGAGGGACTTGACGCGGGTGGCCTGAGTTATGGCTCCTGCCAGAGTTCGTTCACGCGCTCGATGGTCAGTGCTTTCCCCGTCGCGACATCCACTTCCACCCATGCGCCGCAGACGCGCACGGGACCGTTGGCGACGGCAAACTTCACGGGCAGTCCGGTGCGGAAGCGGTGCAGCACCGGCTCGATGCGACTGCCGATGACGCTGTCCCGCGGGCCGCACATGCCGGCATCACAGAGAAAGGCGGTGCCGTTAGGGAGGATGCGTTCATCGGACGTCTGCACATGCGTGTGGGTGCCCACGACGGCAGAGACGCGGCCGTCGAGATGCCAGCCCATGGCGATTTTCTCGCTCGTGGCCTCGGCGTGGAAGTCCACGAAGATGACTGGCGTTTCAGCGCGGAGTTTTTCCACTTCGCGGTCTATGGCGATGAAGGGATTCTCCAGCGTTGGCTGAGTGAAGGTGCGACCCTGCGCCTGCACGACTGCCACTTTTCCCTTCTCCGTTTCCAGCACCACGCTGCCCTGACCAGGCGTGCCTTCCGGCCAGTTGAGTGGACGCAGCAGTCGCGGCTCGGTCGCCATGTAGTCCACAAGCTCGCTCTGGTCCCAGACGTGATCACCCGTGGTCACGACCGCCGCGCCGGCTCGCATGAGCGCGATGGCGATCCTCGGGGTGAGGCCGCGCCCGCCCGCGGAGTTCTCGCCATTCACGATGATGAAATCAATGCTGTGCCGCTCCTTGAGCCGCGGCATCCAGTCAATGACGGCCTTCCTTCCCGGTTCGCCGAAGACGTCGCCAAGAAAGAGGATGCGCAGCGTGGCTGCCGCCGGTGATTGTTCGTCTGATATTTCCACGGGCGTTTTCTGGGCGAGGAGCGGGGCGTTGTCCATTTCAATTCTCCGCGACCCGGCACGGCACGATGATCCCGTCCTTCATTCCGTGAATGATCTTTTTGTCCGCCGGCACGATGGTGGCCAGCACCCCGCCGCATTTGATGCCGCTGCCGTCGCGGGCCACGAAATAGTAAGGACACAGTCGCACCCGGCCCTGCATCATCCGCAGTTTGCCAGTCGCCGCGTCATAAAAAGGATGCTCCACCAGTCGGCCCGGACGGAACTGCTGGAGCAGCCAGGGTTGTTGTGGAAAATCCGCCTGTGCCTGGGTGATGGCCGCCGCCCAATCGGGCTGGCTGACATCATGGCCGATCACCACACTGCGGCTGCCCCATGCGTTTTCGGAAAAACCGCTGAGCTTGAGCACGAGCTGCCGCTGCTTTTGCGAAAACGCGGCCAGTTCATCCCACGAGTGAATCTCCAGCCGCGGCAGCACCGCGTGCGGGGGCAGGGGAGCCGGATCCACGACCCAGCCAAACGGAATGATTTTCGCGAGGGCATCGCGCTGATTTTCCCGCAGCGCCTGACGCCACAGTTCCCGGAGCGGTCGGCTCCAGAAAAGCGCCAGCCACAGTTTTTCCTCCAGCCAGGGTTTCATCGGCGCGGAGACGTGGTGCCCTGGCTCCATCATCGAGCGCCAGTTCCGGATGTTCTCCCAGTCGAACATTTCAAAGAAGCGGTAAACGTCGCGCCCGCGCGGCAGGTAATCCTCCGCATCGCACACTGAAAAATCCGGGCCGAGCTGGCCGGCGAGCCATTCCATCTCCGGCCGATAGTCCCCAGCCTCACGCGACACTGCGATGTCCGCTCCTTGTGGAAAAAGACTGCGAAATCCACCCGCCATTCCCTCTGCTCCGCCGCACAGGCGCCACGTGGAGTCGAGCGCCGCATACGTTTTCCCCAGCCACGCCGTGAGCCCGATGCCCCCCGGCACGCTGTCTATTTCCGTCAACGCGAGGCCATCCTCCGTCAGCAGGAGGTCGGGCCGGATTACCGCCGGGAGCGCCTGCCGGTGCGCCGGATGCCGGGCAGCTTCCAGAAGTTCGGCCGGCTTGCCGGCATCCAGCAGCGACGCGATCCACGTGGGCTGCTTCCCTTTGTGGCTCTGGTAGTAAAGGTCATTGCAGGCGCCGAGGAAGACATGCAGCCGGTGTCCGAGTTTCTCGATTTCGGCCCATAGCGCCGGTGAAAGCGGGAACGGCTCCGGCGACGCGAGCCATTCCCTGCCGGCGAACAATCCGCCGGCCGGCATGGCGTCGCGCAGTTCAACGAGGGAGGCAGGCATTTGTTCTGACGACAAAACCCGGTGGAGGCTTGGCGCAACGGCAACCCTCCTCGCGATTTTCGATCTCCTGAGCCGGAAAGTGCCCTGCGTTGCCGACTTTAGCCCAAAAGGAGTCAGCAGCGCCGGGAGGCACGCCTTGATCGGGGCTTTTTCGCGATTCTCTGCCGTCTCCCTAAAGAAAATGCTTGCGGACCCCCCGGGGAAAACCCCATAACGCTCATCCACAGCCTTTTTAGCCACCCCTTCGGCCTACCGCCAATTTTCCCCCGTCTACTTTACCAACTTCTCTGATGAGCGAGCAATCCCCGGAATACGCCGAGCAAGATGATCATGCGGATTATCAGGATGATGGCGACCTTGTTGAGCACGCTTCCCATGACGATCACGCCATTCACACCGGCAATGTCGAGCCGATTCAGGATCGTGTGGCCACGCTGCAGCACGTGGATGAATATTTGAAGTTCGGACAGGAGTATGACTGCTCAGATATTCACCTCGCGACGTCGTCACGCCCGTGCTGGCGCCGCTACGGAGCGCTCCAGGAAATCTGGCCTAATGCGGACATCATAACGGCATCCGAGGCCGAACGGCTGGCGATGGGATTCCTCGGGCCGCGTGAGGCGAAGCGTCTCAAGGAGCGCGGCGACGTGGACTTTGCCTACGCTACGCCTACGGGCCGATACCGCGCTTCCGTGGTCAAGCAGCGCCTCGGTTACGACATGGTCTTCCGGATCATCAATACCCGCGTGAGGACGATGGATGAGCTGCACCTGCCGCGCTCACTCAAGCCCCTGACGCAGTATCACAATGGCCTCGTCCTCGTCACCGGCTCCGTGGGATCGGGGAAGTCCACCACGCTCGCGGCGCTCGTCAGCGAGATCAATCACGAGCGCAACGACCACATCATTACGCTGGAAGACCCGATCGAGTATGTTTTCGAATCCGCAAAATGTCATGTCAATCAGCGCGAAGTCCACACGCACACCGATTCGTTTGCGGCAGCGCTGCGCGGAGCACTGCGCGAAGATCCGGACGTGATCATGGTTGGAGAAATGCGCGACCTTGAGACGATCTCACTGGCCATCACGGCGTCGGAAACCGGCCACTTGGTGCTGGGCACGCTGCACACCGGATCGGCGGCACGGACGCTGGACCGAGTGCTGGACGTATTCCCCACGGACCAGCGGGACCAGATTCGCGTCATGGTGAGTGAATCGCTTCGCGGCATCATTTCTCAGCAGCTCGTGCCGCGGAAAGACGGAGGGGGCCGCGCACTGGCCATCGAGTTTCTCGTCAACACTCCCGCCGTCGCCAACTGCATCCGCGAGGGCAAGACCTTCATGCTTCCGGGCATCATGCAGACCGGCAAGGCTCTCGGCATGATCACCATGGACGATGCCCTCAAGAATCTCTACGATGCCGGCGTCATCAGCAAAGAGGACGCCCTCTTCCGCGCTATTGATCAGGACCAGATGCGCCAGGATCTCAAAGCCTGAACGCACCGCGATTTCCCCCAACCTTTTCCCGACTGCCTGACATGGCCATCATAGACAGCTACTTTCACAAACTCATCGAGTCCAAGGGCTCCGACCTGCACCTTTCCGAGGGACAGCCGCCGAAGATTCGCGTGCACGGAGGCATTCACCCTCTGTCCGACGAAATCCTCACCGCGGATCACATGGAGGAAATGATGAGCGAAATCTGCGAGCCCCGGGCGTACGAAAAGTACCTCAGCAAAGGCGACCTCGATTTCGCCTACGAGATGGACGACGATAACCGGTTCCGCTGCAATTACTTCAAGCAGAACCTGGGACATGCCGCCGTATTCCGGATTATCCCTACCAAGATCGCGACGCTGGAGGAACTGGGCATTCCGCCCGTGGTGAAGCGTTTCGGCGAAATGCGCAGCGGGCTCGTGCTCGTCACCGGTCCTACCGGTTCCGGCAAGTCCACCACCCTGGCCGCGCTCATTGATTACGTGAACCGGAACTACGCCCGGCACATCATCACCGTCGAGGAGCCGATCGAGTTCGTGCATCGCAATCACAAAAGCATCGTCACCCAGCGGGAGGTGCCGATCCAGACGCCGACGTTCGCCGATGGTCTGCGTGCGGCACTGCGGGAAGACGCCGACATCGTGCTCGTCGGAGAAATGCGTGACCTTGAGACCATCTCGCTGGCCCTGACAGCTGCGGAGACCGGGTTGCTTGTCTTCGGAACACTGCACACGAACAACGCCCGAAAGACGGTGGACCGTCTCGTGGACGTGTTCCCCGCCGACCAGCAGGCGCAGGTGCGCACCATGCTTTCGGCTTCCCTGCGCGGCGTGCTCGCCCAGCTCCTCATGAAGCGCGCCAGCGGCAAGGGCCGGATCGCGGTGAATGAAATCCTCATCGCCACGCCCGCCGTCTCCGCCATCATTCGAGAAGGTGCCACTCAGAAACTCACCGACGTCATCACCGGCGGCGCCGCGCTGGGTATGCAGTTCATGGATCAGGCCATTTGGAAACAACTCCAGGACGGACACGTCACCCCGTTCGAAGCCTACATGAAGTCCATTGATAAGAACCGCTTCAAGAAGTTCCTGCCAAAGGAAATGAAGGAACAGATGGGCGGAGAATAAGTCGCTGCGGGGCGACTGCCCGCACTGATGCCGGTTTGTGGCGGGCCGGAGCCGGGCAGACCTCAGGCCACGGCCACGCGGCGAAAACCATCAGGAGCGCCTCCCCTGTCGAAAATGCCATGCCTGCGTCCCCGGCCAGGAGTAACACCTCCCGCATCGTATCATCAGGAATACGTCTGGCTCCTGAAAATGGGGCGGGTGGAATATGAGGGCCGGTAACGGTGGTGACCGGACGTGGTTCTCGCGCCTCTGCCTGTTCGCCGTCCGTTTGGCGCGGACTATCCGGTAGTTCCAAGCCCTGGCGGGTCG
>JANOZA010000589.1:0-7981 GCA_031429155.1 Verrucomicrobiota bacterium
GGTCGCCGTAGCGCACGTTGGCCTGCGTGGGCGTTGGGTTCTTCGGCGGTGTCTTCGCCGCAGGTTTCTTCACGGCTGGCTTTATCTCCGCGGTCTCGGCGGCGATGACGGGTCCGCAGGCGCATAGCGCGGTGAGGAGCAGAAGGGATTGGACGATTTTCATATGAGTAGGTGTGGTCAGACCAACCACACGGGACATCCTCAGGGCAAGCTGGCTTCTTTGCGGAATCACGGAACGGATCTCACGGGGGTGGCCATGCCCCCGGATGATGCATGGCTGCCTTAACCTCCCTGCACGGGCGGCATGATGGCAACTTCAGCACCGGGAGGAATCAGCTCCGTGCGAACTGAGTAGGAGAGGTTGACGGCAATCAGGAGACTAGCGTCCCAGTCGTGCAAAGCCGGCCATTTCAGAAAAAGAGTGTCGAGCAGCTCCTGCACAGTGGAGGAATCCCGGAGCGTCAATTCCAGCGAAGGACAGCCCGTGAGGTCCACAAGCGGGCCGAAGAACAGAACGCGCAGATTCATTGCAAAATTCACGCGCGTCGGGAGGCGCGGCGTTTGAAGAAGGCGTGGAGCGCCGGCTGGTAGTTCATGCCGGTACAGACTTCGATCCGGTCCACGGAGGCGTTCTTGAAGGTCTGATGCAGTCCGGCCAGCCACTGGGCGCGGAGACGCTGGTATTCGTGGCGCACGCGCGCCGAACCGGTGTTCACGTCCAGCATTTGACCGGTTTCCGGATCCATGAGCCGGATCCAGCCCGCGTCTGGAAGTTCGGCCTCTGCGGGATCGGCTATCTGCACGGCGACCACGTCATGCCGCACTGAAGCCACACCGAGAGCCCGCGAAAAGTCCGGCGCGATGAAATCGCTGACGACGATGACGAGACTGCGGCGCGGCAGGAGGCTGGTGAGTTTATCCAGCGCCATGCCGATGTTCGTGCTGCGGCCCTTCGGCTGGCAGTAGAGAATCTCGCGAATGATGCGGAGGCAGTGCGTGCTCCCTTTGCGCGGCGCGAGGAACAATTCCGTTTCACCGGTGAACAGCAGCAGGCCCACCTTGTCCTGATTGTGTATGGCGCTGAATGCGAAAAGCGCGGCGATCTCCGCCGCCAGTTCGCGCTTCGATTGATCGTGGCCGCCGAAGTTCTTCGAGGCGCTCACATCCACCGCGAGGAAGACCGTCAGTTCGCGCTCCTCGACAAATTTCTTTATATACGGAAAACCCATCCGCGCGGTGACATTCCAGTCAATGCTCCGGACTTCATCACCGGGGGCATACTCGCGGAAGTCGTCGAAATCTATCCCCTGCCCTTTGAAGACCGAGTGATACTCGCCCCCGACGGCGGCACGCACGATGCCGCGGGTGATCAATTCGATCTTGCGGACCTTTTTGAGGATTTCACTGAGAGTGTCAGGCATGGGGCGGTGAATGCGCGACGCTGCGCGGGGGCGGTGAAAAGAAAAGCCGCTTTTCGCCTCACGGCACCGGCTGTGAATCCCCCGCGCCGGCGAATGACTTCGTTACTTTACCTGGACGGCATCATTTAACCTGAAACGGCACGTTCGCCGTGGCGGCATGGCCTTTGCCGTCGGTGAGGCGGAGAAAGACGCGCCAGGCACCGGGCTGGGCAGGGGCGCGGAATTCGGCGGTCCCCTCGCCGGACTTTACAACGGCAGCGGGAACCGGGGCGGGGACTTTTTCGTGGCCCTTGGCATCGCGACCGGCGGACTCAGCGGCTACGGACCAGTGCCAGGTGAGCGCGTCTTTGTCGGGATCGGTGCCGGTGACTGAGGCGGTGAAAATCTCGCCAGGCCGGAGTGCGGAAAGCGAAAGTTTCAGCGGCGTGACATCCGGCGCACGGTTGGCGGGGGCTTTGCCGGTCCAGAATTCCTGGAGCACATCCACCGGCGGCGTGGACTCGCCTTCCGCGGTGAGGAGTCCGAACCAGGTGGCGGTGGCCTCCTGTTTGTGGCCCCAGAGAAAGGCGTAACCGCCCCAACAGTCGCCGGCTGGCGAGATGGTCTTCTGGTAGCTGTCACGAAGCATCGCGGCTTTTTCCGTGCTGGTTTGCTCGAATGGCGCGCCCCATGCAGCCCGCGGACGCTCCCAAAATCCCTGCGCGCCATATTCAGTCACCACCCAGGGGCGCGTCCACTTCACCTTGGCGAGATGCTCGCGCAAAGAGGGGAGCGCGCCGTAGGTGTTGATGCCCACAAAATCCATGTGCGGCGCGTGTTCGTTCAGGCCGGCTGCTTTTTCCGGCTGCAATCCGGCGACGGCGGTGAATGCGGGGTGCGCCGGATCTTCTTTATGCACCAACTGCGCGAGGGCATCGAGTTGCTTCCAATAGGCCGCGTTCTTGCCGTCGCCTTCCGACTCATTACCGAGACCCCAAAAGAGCAGCGCGGGATGATCGCGGAACTCCCGCAAGTATTGAGCGACGCGCTCTGACTGCCGCGCGCAATGCTCCGGTTTCGCATAGGAAAACCAGTCGCACTCCGGCTCCAGCCAAATGCCGGCGCAGACGGTGAGTCTGTGCTTTTGGGCGTCATCGAGGATGGCGGCGAGTCCGTCGGTGGACCACGTGCGGATGGAATTGCCGCCGCGTTTCGCCAGCTCGTCGAGATGCGCCGTGCCGCCCGCGCCTTTGACAAAGTATGGCTGGCCGCCGCGGGTGATTCCTTTGCCGGGAATGATCTTTACGACCACAGGCGCAGCGGCGAGCAGGCCGGGAAGCAGCAGGCAGGCGAGGAACGAAAACTTCATGGCTGCGCGAGCAGTCCTGGTATTCGCGGTGCTCAGACCGGCACTTTTGCCAGCACGATGCCGGTGATCCGGACGCGGCGGGTGATGCTGCTTTCCTCGGTCGGCAGGTCCACCTCTTCGCCGACGGCCTTGTTCAGAATCGCGGCGGCAGTGACGCTGAGGTAGCTGATGATCTGATTAGGCACATCCGTATCCCAGGCTCCGAGGATGCTGAATTCCTCTGCGTTGTTCGTCTCAAGGTCGAGCAGCGTGACCCGGGTGCCGATGGTGACCTTGCCGGTGACGGCGTCGGCGAAGTCGGTGCCCTGAGCGCGCTGGAGGTCACGCTCCATTTCAAATTTCCGGCGCGCAAGCACGCGGGCGTATTCCTTGGCGGACTTATACTCGAAGTTCTCGCGAAGGTCGCCGTAGCTGCGGGCGATGCTGATGTCCTCGCGGTTCTTCGGCATCTCCACGTTCGTGAGATGATCGTAGGCCTTTTTCTTGGCGTCGAGGCTCGGCCACGAAACGATGAGCGCGACTTCCGGCTCCTCTTTGTCCTTCTGTCCTTCGCGGATGAGTTCTTCGATCTCTGGATAGACCCGGATGAAGCGGGCGAGGAGGGAACGCTTGCCCATCTCGTCCACCGCCGTGCTCAGCATGAGCTGGCGGGCGAAATTGCGCACCTGCGGCAACTCGACGCCGGTGATGAGGTCGGAAATGAGTTCGCGGTCGTTGATGAGAGCCTCCTTCACGCGATTGGCGCGGCGGTTCTCTTCATCGTAATGATCGCGCTCCACGGCGGAGAGCAGGGCGCCGGAAAGTTCAGGTCCGAAGATGTCGGCGGCGATGCCGGTGCGCTCTTTCGTGATCCAGACGAGGACTTCACTGGAGAGCGAACGGTGCAGGATGCCGGTCTTGAGGAAGGCGAAAAGCGGCCCGGTGTAGGACTTGTCGGTCAGGACCGTGCAGAGTTCGTGAATGCTGCGAACGGTGAGTTTATTGAGCAGCGGGAGCAGGCTTTGGACCCCGGCGTCACCGGCGGCGTCCACCAGCGCATCAAAAACGCGGCGCTGTTTGCTCACGGCGAGACCGCCGACGCACTCCGCGAGGCGCGGGCCATCGGCCTGCATCGCGAGAGCGAGAGAAGGCGAAACGTCGGCGTGAAGCGCGGGGACTTTGTCGCGCAGTTCGTCGCGGGCGAGGAGGAGATCAATGGCCTCGGCCGTGTGGAGCTTCATGTTCTGGCTCGCGGCTTCGTCCGCTTCTTTGACGATGGCGGCGAGTTGTCCTTCCTGCGTAAAAATGGTGACATCGCGGGCGATGGCCTCCATGGCCTTGGCCTTCCCCTTCACACCCCGGGCTTTGCGGAAGTCATCAATGAGCGCGTCGGCGGCGCTCAGGTTTCCGCCGCGCAGTTCCAGCGGCAGCGTCCGTTTGGCAGGCACGATGAACTCAGGCTGCGCCTTGAGCAGCTTCTTTACGCTCTCCCACCAGTTTTTGAATTTCGCTTCGACGACGATCTTCGGCTTCACGACGGCCTCGAAATTATCGAGGAGCATCTTGCCGCCGTGGCTGAGGAGAACTTCGCGCACGAGCCCGACAGGATCCTCCTGGGAGAGCTTGGTAAGTTTTGCGGGGTCGGAGTAGCGCCGGGCGAGGATGTGGGATTCGCCGACGACGTTCAGCGATCCGGCAGCGAACTCGAGCTTCATCGGGTGGCCTTTCCGGTCTTCGAAATCAATGACCACCTTGTCATCGAACAACTCCCAGGAGCCGACACGTCCCACGCCCCAGCTCTTGTGCTGGCAGTAAACGCCGGGCTGGAGCAGGGTGAGTTTGACTGCCGCATGAGCGGAAAGTTTGCCGGCGGCAACGAGTTTGGCGATATCGGGATGAAGGTCTGACATGTAGGAAAATGCGCGGTGTACGCCTTGTCCCTTCTGTCCGGGAATACTGAATGCAACAGGGAAGCCCGGACCCGGGTCCGGGAGCAGACGGGCGGCCACGCTTCCCTTTGCACTCTGGCCGCCCCGCATGGATGGGTCGGCCCCTTTTTCCCCACTACCATCATGTTCGGCGCTCTCACAGACAAACTCGACAACGTCTTCCGCAAACTCCGCGGTCTCGGCAAGATCAGCGAAGGCAACATCACCGACGCCATGCGCGAGGTCCGCATGGCTTTGCTGGAGGCGGATGTGGACTTCTCGGTGGCCAAGGAGTTCATCGCCCAGGTCCGGGAGAAATCGCTCGGCGAGGAAGTCCTCAAGGGCGTGAAGCCCGGCGAGCAGATCATCAAAATCTTCCACGATGAACTCACCGCCCTCCTCGGCGGGGACGCGGAGGGACTCAATCTCGATCCGCCGGCCCGGATTCTGATCGTCGGCCTCAACGGCGCGGGAAAAACGACCACATCGGCCAAGCTGGCACTCAAGCTGAAGAAAGAGGGCCGCCGCCCGGTGCTGGTGGCCTGCGACCTTTACCGGCCTGCGGCGGTGGAGCAGCTCGCGACACTGGCCAGGGAAATTGACGTGCCGGTCTTCAAACCGGAGCCCGGGGAGACGAACGTACTTAAGACGGTGAAGGCCTCGCTGAAGTGGCTGGAGTCGCAGACGTGGAATGTCGTGATCTTCGACACCGCCGGCCGCCAGGAGGTGGACGAATCCCTCGTGAAGGAACTCAAGGAGGTGCGCGACTTCCTCCAGCCGCGGGAGGTCCTGCTCGTGGCCGACGCCGCGACGGGCATGCAGGCGGTGAATGTAGCGAAGACGTTCAACGAAGCCGTCGGAGTCACCGGCATCATCCTCACCAAGCTCGACGGCGACGCCCGGGGCGGCGCGGCGCTTTCCATGCGCAGCGTCACCCAGCGGCCCATTAAATACGCAGGCACCGGCGAAAAGATGGAGCAACTCGACGCCTTCGTGCCGGACCGCATGGCGCAGCGCATTTTGGGAATGGGCGACATCGTCGGCCTCGTGGAGCGCGCCGCGGAGGTCATAGACGAGGAGCAGGCGATGAAGACGATGGACCGGATGATGTCGTCGGACTTCAACTTCACCGACTTCCTCGACCAGCTCAAGATGATGAAGAAGCTCACCGAGGGCGGCGGCATGATGGGCCTGCTCAGCCTCATCCCCGGCGTGGGCAAGCAGATCAAAGCGATGAAGGAGCAGATGAAGGGCGCGAACACCGACGACAAAATCAAGCACGTGGAAGCGATGATCCTGAGCATGACGCCGAAGGAGCGGAAGCGCCCGGAGATCATCAACGGCGGCCGGCGCAAACGCATCGCCGCCGGCAGCGGCAACTCCGTCAACGACCTCAACCAGTTCCTCAAACAGTTCCAGCAAATGCGCGCCATGATGAAGGACAAAGGCAAGATGGCCGGCCTCATGGGCATGATGGGCGGCGGCGGCGGTGGAATGCCGGGAATGGGCGGCATGGGTGGAATGCCCGGCATGGGCGGTGGAATGCCAAAGTTCCCCCGCGGCGGCGGCACCGGCATGCCTGGCGGCTTTTTCCCGGGCAAAGGAAAGCGGCGCTGAACAGAATTCTTCTCCAGGCCTCTTGCCACGGGAGCGGGGGGGGCTAAGGCTCTCCGCTCACTTCACACTACATGGGCAAGACACTCTTCGAAAAAGTATGGGCCGCGCACACCGTGCGCACGATCCCGAACGGCCAGACGCAACTCCTCATCGGCACGCACCTCATTCACGAGGTCACCAGCCCGCAGGCCTTCGGCATGTTGCGCGACCTCGGCCTCAAGGTGAAGTATCCGCACCGCACCTTCGCGACCGTGGACCACATCGTCCCCACCCTCAGCCAGGTGGAACCGTTCTCCGATCCTCTCGCCGCAGAGATGATCAAGGAACTCCGCCGCAACGCCGTGGACTTCGGCATCACCTATTTCGACCTCAGCAGCGGCAAGCAGGGCATCGTCCACGTCGTCGGGCCCGAGCAGGGCATCACGCAGCCGGGCACGACCATCGCGTGCGGCGACTCGCACACCGCCACGCACGGCGCGTTTGGCGCTATCGCCTTTGGCATCGGCACCACGCAGGTCCGCGACGTCCTCGCCACGCAAACGATGGCCATGAGCAAAGCCAAGGTCCGCCGCATCAATGTGGACGGCAAGCTGCGGCCCGGCGTTTATGCCAAGGACGTCATCCTCCACATCATCGCAATGCTCGGCGCCAAGGGCGGCATCGGCTATGCCTACGAATACGGCGGCAGCACCATTGACGGCTTCTCCGTCGAGGAGCGCATGACCGTCTGCAACATGTCCATCGAAGGCGGCGCCCGCTGCGGCTACGTCAACCCTGACGAGAAGACCTTCGCCTACCTCAAGGGCCGCCCCTACTGCCCCAAGGGCGCGGAATGGGACGCCGCGGTGGAGAAATGGAAATCCTTCGCCAGCGACGCGGACGCCGTCTTCGATGACGTCGTCAACATCCGCGCCGAAGACATCGCCCCCACCGTCACCTGGGGCATCAGCCCCGACCAGGGCTTCGGCATTGACTCCACCGTGCCCGATCCCGCCAATGCGAAGACCGACAACGAGCGCGCCAGCATCATCGAAGCGCTCGAATACATGAAGCTCCCCGCCGGCGCGCCTATCAAAGGCACGAAGATCGACGTCGCCTTCATCGGCTCCTGCACCAATGGCCGCCTCAGCGACTTCCGCGAAGTCGCCAAATACATCCAGGGCCACCACGTCGCCCCCGGCGTCACCGCCATCGCCGTCCCTGGCAGCCAAATTGTGGACGTCCTCTGCCGCAACGAAGGGCTGGATAAAGTCTTCACCGACGCCGGCTTCGAATGGCGCGGCGCCGGCTGCTCCATGTGCCTCGCCATGAACCCTGACAAGCTCATCGGCGACCAACTCTGCGCCTCCTCCTCCAATAGAAACTTCAAAGGCCGTCAGGGCAGCCCCACCGGCCGCACCATCCTCATGAGCCCCCTCATGGTCGCCGCCGCCGCCGTCACCGGCACCGTCGCCGACGCCCGGGAGGTGTTTGAGGTCAGGGAAATGGCGGGGGTGTAGGTGGTGTCTAATAACTGGACCTTGTCGCGTCAGCGACACCAGACGGTAGCCGTGGGCTTCAGCCCTGAGCTTTATACGGAAGTCTGATCCCGAAGGGATCACAGCCATTAGCCGGTGGTTGAGGGAGCATAGCGACCGATACCACCGGTTAGATTGGAGCACATCTCCCGATCCCGGAGGGATCGCAGC
>JANOZA010000590.1:0-3082 GCA_031429155.1 Verrucomicrobiota bacterium
TGCGCCGCTGGCGGCGGTGCTGGGCACGGTGACGACTTTCGCGGGGCAGTTCGCGGCGGCGCGCCTCGCACAGCAGGGCGAGGAGGGGGGCTCGGAGGTGAACTCGGAGGGGCTGGAAACGCGCCGCCTTTCGGCTGCTGATAAGATGTTCCGCAACATCGGACGGGCGATGACGAAGTTTGGGGCCGCGGGGATGATAGGGAAGATGTTTGATCTCAACTACATCCGGGACGGGGCGACGCCGCCGCCGGAGGATGCCCCGGGGGCGCCGCAGGGCTTCACCGTGGTGGCGGTGTCCGGCGAGCCGGGCGATGGTCAGGCGAACTGGAGCCCGCTGGCGGGGGTGGATGGCTATAATCTGTACCGCCGCCCGGTGGGGGACCCGGCCTGGACGCTGGCGGGCTCGGCGGGCCCCGGGGACACGAATATGATTATCACCGGTCAGCCGCTGGCGGTGCCTCTGGAGTATGCGGTGGCGGCATTCAATGCCGTTGGCGAGGGCGCGAAGAGCGTGCCGGATGAGGTGACGTTCTAACGCCGGGGCGGGTGCCTGAAAGGTTCCTGCCACCCGGCGGCAATTGGTTCTTTACATTGAGGGGGTGAACCGTTATCCCGTTCCCGCAAGATGCCTCCCACCCAACGACACCGGCACGCCGCCGTGGATACCAAGCTTGGCCCTGACCGGCTGCTGCTGAAGTCATTCAGCGGCCGCGAGGAACTGGGGCGGCTCTTCGATTACCATATGGTGCTGCTGGATGCGGAGCAGGATGTGGACCCGGATGATCTGGTGGGGACGAATGTGACGCTGCGGTTGTTGTTGGAGAATGGGAACACGCGCTACTTTAATGGCTACATCTCGTCGCTGGCTTTCCTCGGCTATGAGGCTGGGGCGGGGGTGTACCACGCGGAGGTGGTGCCGTGGCTTTGGCTGCTGACGCGGTGCAGTGACTGCCGCATTTGGCAGGAGAAGACGGTGCAGCAGATCCTGGAGGAGGTGTTTGCGGCTCAGGGGTTCACGGATTTTAAGTTTGAACTGCGCCGGAGCTACAAGCCGCGGGTTTTTTGCGCGCAGTACAATGAGACGGCGTTCAATTTCGTGAGCCGGCTGATGGAGCACGAGGGGATCTACTATTATTGGAAGCACGAGAACGGGAAGCACACGATGGTGATCGTGGATGACATGGCGGTGCATGTGCCGCATCCGGAACGCAGTGACATCGAGTGGCGTCAGCGCAGCGGTATCCTGGAGGATGGCTATCTCTATGATCTTTGCATCCAGAAGACGGTGAGCTCGGGGGCGTTCGCGCACAGTGATTACAATTTCAAAAAGCCGAAGGATGAGCTGCGGAAGAAAAAGGAGAAGGAGAAGAAGCACGCGGCGGCGAAGTTTGAGTTGTTCGAGTTCCCCGGAGCGTATCGGGACGGGGCGGACGGTGAGGCGCTGGCGGAGGTGCGTCTCCAGGAGGCGCAGACGAATCACGAAAGCATGAGCGCGATGGTATCAGCGCGGGCGGTTTCCTGTGGTTACAATTTGAATCTAAAGAAGGCGGAACGGGTGGATCAGCAGCGGGGCTATCTCATTACCTCCACGAATATCACCATCCAGCAGGATGCCTACACGTCGGGGCAGGGGGCGACGGAGGACCGCTACGAGTGCCGTATCACGGCGATCCCGAAAACGAGTGTGTTTCGCCCGCGCCGGGTGACGCCGAAGCCGTTCATGCACGGTCCGCAGACGGGGTTGGTGGTGGGGCCGTCGGGTGAGGAGATCTACACGGACGAGCACGGGCGCATCAAAGTGCATTTTTACTGGGACCGGCGGAGCACGGCCAATGAGCAGTCGTCCAAGTGGGTGCGCGTGAGCCAGCCGGCGGCGGGCGGCGGGTATGGATTCACCAGCATCCCGCGGATTGGGCAGGAGGTGATCGTTGATTTCATCGAAGGCGATCCTGACCGGCCTATCGTGACGGGTTGTGTCTATAACGGCAGCAACAAGCCGCCCTACGAGCTGCCCGGCGAGAAGACGAAGAGTGTTTGGAAAACGAACTCGAGTAAAGGCGGCGGCGGCTACAATGAGATCCGTATGGAGGACTCCAAGGACTCGGAGCAGATCTACATTCACAGTCAGAAGGATCTCGATATCCGCGTGGACAACGACACGCGCATGCTCACGGGCCACGACTGCGACGTCACTGTGGGCAATGATTGCACGACGACGATCGGCGCGAATGCCGCGACGACCATCGGCACCAATCACGCACACACTGTGGGATCGAATCAGTCGGTGACTATCGGAGCGGATGAGATGGTTGAGGTGGGCGGGAGCAGTTCGAAGGATGTCACTGGCGATGTCTTCGTGAAGGCGGGCATGAACCTCCACCTTGAGGCGGGGATGAATGTTTATATCAAAGCCGGGATGAATGTGGTGCTGGAGGCCGGGATGGGAATCACGGTCAAGGGGAGTGGCGGCCATGTGACTGTTTCGCCTGCGGGAGTCGCCATCGTGGGGACGCCGATGGTGCTGATCAACAGTGGGGGAGCAGCGATGCCGCCCGTAAAAGTGGCGAAGAAGAAACCGGAGAAGGCAAAGAAGGCGAAGGAAGCGAAGAGCAGCGGCGCCGGCCAGGTGGAAAGCGCCGGCAGCCAGGGCCACGCGAGCAATCCGCAGACCTGGAGCCGCACCACGGTGCATGACCACGCCGCTCAGAACGGAGCGCCATTCTATGGCGGCTCTGCTGGCGGCGCGGGCGGCTCCGGCTACAGCGGCGGTGGCGGAACTTCCGGCGGTGGAGGATCCTCGGACAGCTATTGATTTTCCACTCTATGATGACGCCCGCCGTTCAGAGTCAGTTGGAGGAAGCGATCGCCTCGCCGTTAGCAGGCATGCCTTGCGATGTCTATGCCGTGCTTGACGGCGCGGTTGTCAGGCAATTGCCGGACTACCTCGAAGACCGGACGGCACCGTTCGCCTGTCTTTTCCGCGGCGAGACTGATCCGATGGTGGTCACCCGCGCGCCATACCTCGTCCGCGTGGTGCCCGGCGACGAACTTTTCTCCTGGATCCTTCGCGAAGGTTGGGGCC
>JANOZA010000591.1:0-3393 GCA_031429155.1 Verrucomicrobiota bacterium
CCTCGTTAATTACGCTGAACTCAATTTCCCCCCGCAGAAGAAGGACGCGCAGATTTTTGTGCAAGTCGGCGATGTTCGCAAGACGATCGCCGTGCAGCCGCGCCCGCGGCCGGAGCTGACTTCGCTCAGTGTGAAATTGAAGCTGCCGGACTATTTGCAATACAAGACCGAGCCGGTGACGGAAGTCCGCGGCGACATGGTGAGTCTCCTCAAAGGCGCGCAGGCGACTTTCGAGGCCACGGCAAGCCGTGAGCTGGCGCAGGCGCAAATAGATGGTGCGACGGCTAAGACCGAAGGCGGAAAAATTATCAGCAGCGCCCGGCCAGTCGAAGGCGAGCAGAAAGTGACGTTCACCTGGAAGGACTCGCTCGGCCTGACCGCCCTCATGCCGCTCGTGGTGAAGGTGCAGCCGGCGGATGACGAAGCACCGAAGCTCGTGGCCCGCCGCGAGACTCAGGAGCAGGTGGTCCTGGATTCCGAAGTCGTGGTTTTTGAAGTGAATGCGTCGGATGATTTCGGCGTGAAGCAGATGGGCCTGGAATGGAAAGGCGTGGACGACGGCACGAAGATTGAGAAGGCTAAGGGTTCGAAGGTAGCCGGTGCCGGCGCGCCGGAGACAAAGGCTGTGGAGTCGCGCGCGACGTTCTGCGCGACGCGCGAAGGCGTGGCCCCGCAGTCGCTGGAATTGCGCGCCTGGGCGGAGGATTATCTGCCCGGCCGCGAGCGCAGCCGCAGCGCTTCTTTCGTGCTGCACGTGCTGAACAAGACGGATCACGCACTGTGGGTGACGCAGCAAATGACGAAGTGGCTGGAAGCTGCGAAGGAAACCTATGAGCGGGAGCAACAACTGCACGCGACGAACAAAGAGATGCGCGCGATGGATGCGGCGGAGCTGGATCGCCCGGAAAACCGCCGCAAAGTCGCTGCCCAGGCGGCGGCGGAAAATGCGAACGCTGAGCGGCTCAATTCGCTGAATCAGGCAGGCAAGAATCTGGTGGAGCAGGCGACAAAGAATACCGAGTTTGACGCGCCGCGTCTGGAGTCGTGGGCGAAGATGCTGCAGTCCCTCACGGACATCGCCAACAACCGGATGCCCAGCGTGGCGGACCTTTTGAAGCAGTCGGCGGATGCCAAGGCTGACGCGAAGCTGGCGCAGGGCGGCAAGCCCGGCGATCCTTCGCAGGATCCGAACGCCAAGCCCGGTGAATCCGGCAAGCCCGGGGAGCCTTCCGATGCGAAGCCCGGTCAAAATCCGACGGCGCAAAATCCTCCAAGTGAGCAGAAGCCCGGCGGAAAGTCCGGCGTGCCGGACGACAGCAAGAGCGCGCCGAGCATTGCCCAGGGGCCGCAGTCACCGGCAGGCAACAAGCCGCCGGATGAGAAAGACCCGAACGCGAAAGAGGTGGAGAAGGCTCCCTCCATTAAGCTGACCGAAAGCACTATGAACAAACCGGAGGACCAGAAGGACGAGAAGCCCGGCGCGCCCAAGCCGCCAAGCGCAGGGAAGCTGGGGCTGCCTTCCAATTCCCTGGCTGCGGGACCTAAAAAGAAGGACGAGGAACAGCCTCCACCGCAGTCGTCGGCCCAGCAGAATCTGGACGATGGCGTGAAGGAGCAGAAGGACTTGCTGGCGGAGTTTGCCAGAGTTTCGGACCAACTCAGCGAGATTTTGGCCAGCCTGGAGGCGAGCACGTTTGTGAAGCGCTTCAAGGCGGCCTCGCGTGAGCAGCAATCACTGGCGTCCGCCATTAGCGGGAAGACACTGGATGCCTTCGGCGTCACTCGCGAGCCGGCGAAGAAGTCCATTCAGGAGCTGGCGGAAGAGGAGAAGAAAGACTTGGAAACGAAAGTCTCGGGATTTGTGGATGGACTGTTCGGGAAGTTGAAACCGGCCCCGGCTCCTGCGGCAGTGGCGAAGGAAGAAAAGAAGCCGGCGAAAGAAGCTCCATTCGTCACCACCTACGCGCCGCTGGCTTCGAGCACGGCGAAGTCGCAGAGCGATATCGTCAAAATCATTCAGACCGATCTGGAGGCCTATTATCAACGGAAGCCGGTGACGTACTTTAAGAAGGTGCTCGGCGAAATGAAGACGACGCGCGTGGTGCCGGAATTGAAACGTGTGGGCGAGCGGGCCGCGGACAACCTGAGCGGCAATGCCATTCACGGCGCAGAGTTTTGGGCTGATACCATGGACCGCTGGGCGGAAGAGATGGTGAAGGCCGCGTCAGGCTTTACCTGAGAATCTTGCGGAAAAAGCGGTGACAGTTTGCCACCCGAAATTATTCTCAAGGTCATGCAGGCGCTGCGCGATGAAATGAAACTCCGCGACGAAACCCGTGAACTGGACAAGAGCCAGCCGGCGATCGAAAAGGAGGAATTCGCGGCGCGTGCGCGCAAGCTCGGCAGCGAGCAGGACCGCATCAAGGAACACACCGACACCGCCATCGGCGATATTGAAGCCCTTCCGGGCGGAAGGCAGCAGTTCGGCAAGGAAATACAAATGCTGGGCCAGGCCGTGGCGGTGATGGATGAGGCTGCAGGCATTCTCCGCACACCGGATGCCGGTGGTCCGGCGGTGGCCGCGGAGACGGAGGCCATTGAGATATTGCTGGCGACAAAGCGTCAGAACCCCAATGGCGGCGGCGGCGGTGGCGGCGGTGATCCCGGCGGCGGCGGCTCTGGCAAGACCAGCTCCGTGGCCCTGGCTGATCTCGGTCCCGGCGGCGATGCGAACAGCAGTGTCCGCGCACG
This sequence comes from Verrucomicrobiota bacterium, assembly GCA_031429155.1. GTDB lineage: Bacteria > Verrucomicrobiota > Verrucomicrobiia > Verrucomicrobiales > V1-33 > V1-33. Next base: position 2,752 of record JANOZA010000591.1, read on the forward strand.
TCCCGTTGGCCAGGCTACCGGTCGCGCTGGCAAGGAGTTCCCGGAGGAATTCCGTTCCGGACTGGATTCCTACTTCAGCAATCTCGAAGGTACCGGCAAGCCATGAGCCGCATCTGTGTCCCCGGATTGCTCGCTCTCCTCGCAGCGGCCCCTCACCCCGCGCGCGGCGGGGATGAGGTGGATTTGGCTGGCGGGAAAGTAGAGTTGAAATTGGAAGTCAAAGCAGCGGCGGCTGGTCAAATCAAGATTGAGGCCGCTGCGCCCCTCAATGTCGCGCTCAAGATTGTCTTGGATGGGGCCGACGAGGACGCAGAAGCCGAGGATGCCCCCCCCGGTCGCGAACTCAGTGCGGAGGAGAAAAAAGCGCTCGAAGACTTCGTGAAGAAAGGTTTGGAGGCCCGGCGCAAGCAGGCCGCCAAAGCCATGGAGCAACGGGTGGCGGACGAGGTAAAAGAAGTGAAACTCGACAAGGCGGCGGAGAAGAAACTGGAAGCCCTGATTCCCAAAGCCGTGGATGCTTCGATGCCGGGCTGGGAGAAGGAATTTCGAAAGTATCTACAGCCCCTGGTCCAACAATCCGGCGACGGCGCAGCAGGCATCGAAAAATGGCAGGCCGATGTTTATGTCCGTAATGTCCCTCCC